>LJKK01000032.1 GCA_001421185.1 Methanomassiliicoccales archaeon RumEn M1 | reverse complement strand
GACTCCATACAGGAATGAACAATGATACACCTTGTCAACTGTCAAGGTCAGGCTACAGAGGGCATGTAGACATGAACCAGTAACTTTTGAAAAATCATACGCCATCTCATCAAAAATTTGGCGTTGAGGCTTCAAGATTCTATATTCCGCACGCCCAATATGAACCAGGAGTCTCGATTGATGCACTGAGGGTGTCGGTAGAGACGCTCGAGCTCAATGAAGGGAGCAGCGACCTTATGGATGATGGACTGGCAATAATATACAAACACGATAAACATTTTGTCGTTGAAAAACTAAGAAATCGATTGCTGGCCCATGAGCCATTATATCACTGGAATAGCCGTCTGTATGAGATAGTGGGAAAAGATCCTCTCCCCATCATAAATATGCTAAAGCAAGAAATTGGAAGGAATGGCGTATCAATTGATTTTAAGATAGTCTACGAGCTTGATGATCTACTCAAACATGACCGATCGACTTGGGTAGGTCTGTGCCAAGAATGGGTTTCTGACCCGTGCAGGGAGTATGTTATCCTTCATTCTATTGGAATACTTCTGAAAGAGATGGTTGACAAAGATCAATATGGCATGAGTGAGGAAAAGAGGAACTGCATCTCGATGGTGCGCGATATCTCGCAAAGACATGCACTCGATTTCGAAAAAGAAACCTCTCATATCAATCTGAGGAGAAGCCAGCATCCTGGGTTAGCGAACAAGGAAGAGGCTTTTAAGGCACTCTTCATGGTTAAAAAGATACTGTTCTGGGGAGAACCGGTCGATGATCTTGCAACTCTCGAAGATAACTTGAGACGGGCGCCCTTTATTCTAAAACTGGTCGGGGGCCTGGATAACCTTTTAAAAACCGTCAGATCAAAAAGACCTCATGTACTGTGTAACATATTTGGCGGTAGGAGGCCGGCGGATGGTGAATTGAAGTCCCTAGAGAACGAGTTGGATTCCACTAGCGATTGGGGCAAACAGTTCTGGATTACTTATAAACATGACAGGCTCCTCGACAATCAATTTTCTCAGGACTATTGGGAGTTGATTGCGAAAAAGTATATTGAGGCAAAAATGGACGTCAAGAGAGAAAAGCTCCTTGATGTGGATAATGCGTTTAACATACTATCCGAAATCGAAGTATTTGCACACCTGTCTAAATCATTCGAGATCAAGAGAGATGTAATGGTGGAGGGATTTGGAAAAAAGAGGCTTGAGGGTAGAATCAGATTGAATGACGAAACATCTTTGATCGAGATTGCCACTGTCAACGAAGCACTTGAGAACTCCCTTGCCATCGGAGTATTTACTCCCACTCCACCAAAAATTGAGGATAAGCTACGTGATAAATTATCTTGTCAATTTTGCCAGGGCACTGTAGATCCAAAGGAGCCCTTGATCGTTGTTCTACATTGCTCCCGTTTCAAATTTTCTCACAAAATACCTAGGGTGGAGACGACCGTTGTCGATGAGAAATTTGTATTTGAAGATATGCCCTCAAAGGAAGAGGACGCAGTAATGAGATTCTTCTCTAATGACGCGGCCAGGGTTGTAAGTGCGGTCATAATTTACTATAGGGATCTATCTAATAATCATCCACTTGTTGGCATTACACTGCCTAATCCAAATTCTCCCCTACACATACCTAGTGAAGAGTTCATGAATCGCTTAAAAATGACTTTGTTTGGAAACCCATGATCAAAATGCATCCACGTTACCTCATTGTTCAAAATAGCCCCACTTGGAATAATTTTGCGTATGTAGATACATGTCGGTCATGCTATGGTATGCGAATAAAGTAAGATCAGTAATGTACCCCCCGCGAGTGAGTACACCACCCGTCCGCTTATATTATTATATCCATGCTTGGATAACTTTTGAGGATTGAACATGAGTATGAGGAAAATTACCATTGCTGAGCTAAAGAAGTTGGCTGAGCAGTACGATCTCCATGTCTGTCGCATAAAGGGGAGCGAAGTCGTCCAAATTCGTAAGATGCCCAATGACAAGTATGAAGACATTAGCTGGGAAGATTTTGAATCTGTACTTCAGAAAAAAGGTCTCGCGGTATACAAAGCTGAGAAGAGCGACTTCCTAAAGATAATGAAGAATAACGACTAGACTCTGAGGCAATTGTTTTAGAGCCAAACGTCCATCACGCCGCAGGTGGGAGATTGGCTAACGGTAATAGCAATGGCGCCAACCTAGGTTTCGAATCGAGCCTATTCGCGGCGGCTGACAAATTGCGGAACAACATGGACGCTGCTGAGTACAAGCACGTTGTTCTTGGCTTAATCTTTCTGAAGTATATCTCAGATGCCTTTGACGAGCATTACGAGGCGTTGAAGAAAATACCCGGCGCCGATCCCGAGGACCCTGACGAATACAGGGCGGAGAATATCTTCTGGGTGCCTAGGGAGGCTCGCTGGGAGGAGCTGAAGAAGAACGCCCGCCAGCCAAGCATTGGTAAGTTGGTGGACGACGCCATGGATGCCATCGAGCGGGAGAATCCATCGCTCAAGGGCGTCCTGCCGAAGAACTACGCCCGGCCGACGCTTGACAAGCAGCGTCTAGGCGAGCTGATTGACCTATTCACTAACCGCTTAATGATCGGCACCGCCGACGCACGCTCTAAGGATATCCTAGGCCGCGTGTATGAGTACTTCCTGTCGCAGTTCGCCTCGGCCGAGGGAAAGAAAGGTGGGCAGTTCTACACCCCTCAATGCGTTGTTCAGCTGCTGGTCGAGATGCTCGCTCCGTACAAGGGAAGAGTGTATGATCCTTGCTGCGGCTCCGGGGGCATGTTCGTGCAGAGCGAGAAGTTCATCGAGGCGCATGGCGGCCGCATTGGTGACATTTCAGTGTATGGGCAAGAGTCGAACCCGACGACCTGGAAACTAGCGAAGATGAATCTCGCCATCCGAGGGATCGATGGAAACCTAGGAGAGCATCATGCGGACACCTTCCACAACGATCTTCATCCCGACCTCAAGGCTGACTACATTTTGGCGAACCCGCCGTTCAACAGCAAGGATTGGGGACAGGAATGGTTGAAGGACGATCCTAGATGGAAGTACGGAGTTCCGCCGAAAGGGAATGCAAACTTTGCTTGGGTACAGCACTTCATTCATCATATGGCGCCTACTGGCCAGGCTGGTTTTGTCCTGGCTAATGGAAGCATGTCCTCGCAGCAGTCTGGAGAAGGGGAGATTCGCAAGGCCATTGTTGAAGCAGATCTAGTGGACTGTATAGTGGCCTTGCCGGGCCAATTATTCTATTCGACTCAGATTCCTGCATGTCTCTGGTTTCTTTCCAGAGATAAGAAGAATAATCGGTTCAGAGATCGGCGCGGTCAGATACTATTCATTGACGCACGGACCATGGGCACGCTGATCGACCGCGTCCATCGCGAACTCACAGATGAAGATATCCAGAAGATTGCATCCACATATCACGCATGGCGCGGCGACGAGTCAGAAGAAGATCAATATAAGGATATACCTGGGTTCTGCAAGTCCGCTGATCTCGATGAGATAGCGAAACATAGATTTATTCTCACTCCAGGACGCTACGTCGGCGCAGAGGAGGTCGAGGACGATGGCGAACCGTTCGAGGAGAAGATAGAGCGGCTCACGGCGCATCTCAAAGAACAGATGGAGAAATCGAATGAACTCAATAAAATTATTGAAAAAAACTTGAGGGATAGCGGACTTTTGCCATGAGGTTTTGAAATGCAAACGGATAAGCTTAGAAGCTTATGCTTCAAAATAGGAAGTGGAGCCACGCCTAGAGGGGGTTCCGCCATTTATATTTCTCAAGGTGTATCGCTAATTAGGAGTCAAAATATCTACAATGACGGTTTCAAATATGATGGACTTGCATACATTGATAAGAATGCAGCAGACTCCTTGATGAATGTTGAAGTGAAAGAAAATGATAACCTCCTCAACATAACTGGAGATTCCGTAGCGAGGAGCTGTATAGTTCCGAATAACATCCTCCCGGCAAGGGTGAATCAACACGTTGCAATAATCAGGCCCGATCCCTCTAAACTGGATTTTAGGTTTTTACATTATCTACTCATTTCTGAAACGATGCAAGATCGCTTACTCAGCCTTGCTGGTGGGGGCGCTACGCGAAAGGCCCTAACAAAGGCTATGATAGAAGATCTTGATATTCCACAACTCCCCATATCAGATCAACGTTTCATTTCCCATTATCTCGGCTCCCTGGACGACAAGATCGAGCTCAATCGCCGCATGAACGAAACGCTCGAAGCCATCGCTCGCGCCATCTTCAAATCCTGGTTCATCGACTTCGACCCGGTGCGGGCCAAGGCCGAGGGCAAGCAGCCGTTCGGCATGGACGAGGAGACCGCCGCTATGTTCCCGTCGGAGTTCGAGGACTCGGAGCTGGGGGAGATACCGAAGGGGTGGAAGTGTGGCAAGCTTACTGATGTTGTTGAAATTGGGCCGAAAAGGAAACTTTCCAAGGGAGTAATGGCACCATATCTGGACATGGCTAGCGTACCAGTTAATTCGTGTAGAGTAACTGATTGGTATGAACGGGAATTTACTTCGGGTTCAAAATTCATAAAAGGCGATGTTCTGCTGGCAAGGATCACACCTTGTTTAGAGAACGGAAAAACTGCTTATGTAGATTTCCTCGATGAAGGACAAGTCGGATGGGGGTCAACAGAATTTATTGTTCTCCGCAGCAGGGCAGAAATCCCAGCACCGTATGCCTACTTCTTAGCAAGGAGTGAGAATTTTAGAAGTTATGCTATACAAAGCATGACTGGTAGCTCTGGGAGGCAGCGCGTCCCTGAGTCGGCACTCAAGGAGTATGGAATGGTGGTCCCGCCAATCCGATTACTTCAGAGATATGGTGATTTATCTGACAGATTTATGGCGATGATTTATGCAAATAGTGAACAATCAAGGACACTTGCTTCAATTCGTGACATACTACTGCCCAAACTCCTCTCCGGTGAGATCAGAGTTCCTATGGAGGCCGACTGATGGTCTCCGAGAGCGTTCTGGAAAAGGAATTTCTCGATTACTTCCACGCTCTCGGGTACGCGATCGCTCACGGCCCTGACATTGCTCCGGGCGAGTCATTGGCGGAGAGGAACAGCTACGAGGAGGTTGTTCTTCTTAACCGCGTTCAAAATGCTCTGGAGCGCCTCAACCCCTCGGTTCCGTACGAAGCGATAGAAGACGCCTTGCAAAAGATCGTTCGTACCTCATCCCCGTCGTTGGTGGAGAACAACCATCAATTGCACCGTATGCTCGTCGACGGAGTCGACGTCGAGTATCGTCGCGCCGACGGAAGGATCGCCGGTGACAAGGTTCGACTGATCGATTTCGACAACATTGACAATAATGATTTCCTCGCGGTCAACCAGTTCACCGTGGTCGAGAACGGCATAAACCGCCGCGCTGACATCGTCCTCTTCGTCAACGGATTGCCGCTCGTGCTCATCGAGCTCAAGAACCCGGCCGACGAGAATGCGACTATCTGGAGCGCGTTCAATCAACTGCAGACGTACAAGATGCAGATCCCTTCGCTGCTGCGATTCAACGAAACGCTCATCATCTCCGACGGTCTGGAAGCGCGTATCGGGACGCTTACCGCTGACCGCGAACGATTCATGCCCTGGCCGACGATGGACGGCGAAACGCTAGCGTCGAAGACGATGCTGCAGTCGGAAGTTCTTGTCAGGGGCATATGCGACAAGCGGCGACTGCTCGATCTCATCCGCTACTTCATCGTGTTCGAGGAGAATGAAAAAGGGCAGCGGATCAAAAAGATGGCTGCCTATCATCAGTTCCACGCCGTCAACAAAGCGGTCGATGAGACCGTCAAAGCGTCGAATCCATCAGGAAACAAACGCATCGGCGTGGTATGGCACACGCAAGGTTCCGGCAAATCGCTCACCATGGCATTCTACGCCGGAAAGGTCATTCTCGACCAGCGCATGCAGAATCCTACCATTGTCGTCATTACGGACCGCAACGATCTCGATGACCAGCTGTTCGGAACGTTCTCAGCGTGTCACGAACTACTGAGGCAAGCGCCTAGGCAAGCGGACAGCCGCGAGAATCTCAAGGATCTGCTGAAAGTCGAGGCCGGCGGCGTTGTTTTCACCACCATCCATAAGTTCTTCCCCGAGGGCGAAGCGCGAACTCTCGACATGCTGTCAGATCGAAGAAACATCGTGGTCATCGCCGACGAAGCGCACCGTTCGCAGTACGACTTCATCGACGGCTTCGCTCGCCACATGCGCGACGCGCTGCCGAACGCCTCGTTCATCGGCTTCACCGGCACGCCTCTGGAACTGGAAGACAAGAGCACTCGATCCGTTTTCGGCGAGTACATCAGCATCTACGACATTCAACAAGCGGTGGAGGACGGAGCCACCGTTCCCATCTACTACGAGAGCCGCCTGGCCAAGATCGATCTGCGAGAGTCTGAGAGGCCGAAGCTCGACGATGCGTTCGAGGAAGTGACAGAGGGACAGGAGATCGAGGCCAAGGAGAAGCTCAAGACCAAGTGGGCTGCGCTCGAAGCGCTAGTCGGCACTCAGGAAAGGATCGAGCTCGTAGCCAGAGACTTCGTCAATCATTTCGAGCAGCGCCTCGACGCCATGGACGGCAAGGCCATGATCGTATGTATGTCCCGCCGCATATGTGTCGAGTTGTACGACGAGATAGTCAAGCTCCGACCGCAATGGCATTCCTCAGACGATAACAAAGGCGTTATCAAGATCGTCATGACCGGCTCCGCCTCCGATCCAATCGAATGGCAGGAGCACATTCGCAACAAGAAGCGTCGCGAGGAAATGGCGAAGAAGTTCAAGGACCCCAGTGACGGATTTAAGATCGTTATCGTACGCGACATGTGGCTTACCGGCTTCGATGCGCCGTGTTTGCATACGATGTACCTCGACAAGCCGATGCACGGCCATACGCTGATGCAAGCAATAGCCCGCGTCAATCGAGTGTTCAAAGACAAGCCTGGTGGCCTGGTAGTCGACTACATCGGACTGGCCGACCAACTTCGGCAAGCAATGGCCACTTACACAAGAAGTGGCGGTAAGGGTGACACTACAGTCAATCAGGACGTGGCGGCGGCCATCATGCTGGAGAAGCTAGAGGTCTGTCGCAACATATTCCACGGTTACGATTACTCTCGATGGAACGAAGCGTCCGAGGCGGAACGAATGCGAATGCTCCCTGGGGCGATGCAGCATGTTCTTGAGCAGGACGACGGCAAGAAACGCTTCCTCGATACCGTCGCCGCGTTGTCCAAGGCGTTCGCTTTGGCGTCCACACACGATGACGCTCGTAAGGTGCGAGACGAAGTTGGCTTCTTCCAGACCGTACGGACAGCGATCAACAAGGTTTCCGGCAATGCCGTCGAGATAAGGAACGCCGACTTTGCCATTCGGCAGATTGTGTCTGAGGCGATCGCATCGACGGAGGTCATCGACATCTTCGCTGCCGTCGGGCTGAAGAGGCCAGACATCTCGCTTCTGTCGGAGGAGTTTCTAACCGAGATCAGGAGGATGCCGCAGCGTAACCTCGCCGTCGAGCTTCTTAGCAAGCTCGTTCGAGACGAGATCAAAGCGTCCTCAAGGACTAACGTGACCGAGGCTCGTTCCTTCGCCCAGATGCTCAAGGAAGCGATAGCCAAGTATGAACGTCGCGCCGTTACAACGGCACAGGTCATCGAGCTTCTAATTCAGATCGCCAAGGACATGCGGGAGCGACAGATGAGGGGCGAAGCCTCGGCCTCAACGAGGCCGAACTGGCGTTCTACGACGCCCTGGGCACGAACGACAGCGCTGTCGCAATCCTAGGTGACGAAGTTCTCAGGGAGATCGCTCTCGACCTCGTTCAGACTGTCAAGGAGAACGCCACCATCGATTGGTCCATCAAGGACTCGGCCAGAGCGAAGATGCGAGTCATGGTGAAGCGCGTGCTCAGAAAGTACAACTATCCGCCGGACAAGCAAGAGGGTGCAGTCGAACTTGTACTGGAGCAAGCGGAGCTGCTGAATGGGAATACTTGCTTAATGGATGGGCAAACAGTGTAATTAATTAACAATATCGAAGCTGTAGTCAAAGAGTGGGCGAGGAGATGATCACTATATCCAATTCTTGAAAAGTGTTTGTTGATTCTCCCGTGCGAGCCTGATTTCCTTCCTTGTGTAGAACTGATTTGATGAACTAGTCACCTCAGACGAGCAACCATCCAAATCCGTCTGAATAAGATAGGTCCGATAGTCCACTGTTTTTTTTGGGAAGAACGAAATCTGTTGCTTTCTGTAGTAGTGATAGCTACTATTGGGGTTCTTAGGCGAGTCTAATAACCTTGACAGCAACGGCATGGCAGCCCTAGCGAGTTCAACTTTCTCTGGCTTGTTGGAAGATGCGGTCAGACAACATACAAAGCTCCCCATTATAACATCTATGAATTGAATAAAATTTGAAGCCTCCCTGAGATTTTTCATCGAAGGGTCAATTTTCCGATGGTCTGAATCTACATACTGGATATGAGGATTCGTTACGGATATTTTCTGTCCTTAAGATTCAATACTTTTGGAGTGTGCCAACTGAAATATTGATACGATTCTTGATTGCCTTTATCATGGTAAATATTATCCATTACAATACTAGAATATTCTGAAAAGTAGTACTTCGCACCCATAATGGCCATTCTAAAGAACCGGTTATATATCGCCTCCTCCCGATCACAATGGGGTCCGAAGCAAGTTTTATCTAATTTCGAAAGGTCGACACCTATTATCTTGAAGTATACTAAGCTCTTATTCATTCGGTTGTTGAAATTAATAAGGAAGTCCCTCATCCAGCTGAGGGCTATAGCGTCCCTGGCCGCACTATTCCCAATTTTCTTATATGTTATTTCAGTGTCATTACGTTCATGATGGCCGCAGGGATGGATACACGTTTCGTGCGGCTTGCTCCATCTCTTATATTTTAAACAACGCCGGTCCATCAGCTCGTTAAAGAGTTTCGTCCGTATTTCGTGAGGAACGAAGAGTACACCGATGTATAACCAGCCTTTCTCGTTACCATAGCTCTCATCGCAAAATACATCTATCTTGATTTCAGACATTGACGACTTCCCATAGTGGGTTTAACCCTTGCGTATTATTTTAGTTGAAAATAAGGTTAGAATGTAAAGTGGGTAGTCTTGCCTAATTCTAAGCATGTTCGCTCCTCTCATGGTCAAAGATGCTTGTGAATTATTCATTAACCTATTAATAAATATTACATGTTTAGTATGATATCGAGTGTAATCTGTTTTTAACCCATCTAGAAAAGACTTCGAAGTAATTTTATCATAATAGGACGAACGAGTCCCTAATAAAGCTTGTTGAAATGGATAATGCTTGTCTTTACCCGATTCTGCCCATGTAGCCGCTGGCCATAATAATCGATTAATCTCATAGGCCAGGTCTTTAAATCAACTAATGTGTATCGCTTCACGCTCCGGGTGTGCTTATGATTGAAGCAGTGGCGAATGAGGAAGTAAAAACCAAAGGCTATCGCCGGCTGAACAGGAAGTGCATGCTGTCGATGTACATCACCAACGGCATCATTTACGCCATACTGATGGCAGCCTTCATCCTGCTGATGATCTTCGTGCCCTCGCTACGAGAGCCGGGCGCTCGTCCCATAGTCCTACTGGCCGCGGCGGCCATGGTCCTGCTCCTCCTGTACTTCGTGATCGGCCCGCGCATCTACTACGACCGCTACCGCTACATGATCACCGCTGACAAGGTGGACGTGCGCTACGGCATCATCATCCTGCGCCACATCCTCGTTCCGATCGAACGAGTTCATCAGGTGGAGGTGTCCCGAGGCCCGGTCAACAACATGCTCGGACTGGCCAACGTCAACATCACCACCGCGGGCGGGGTGGCCACCATCAGCTACCTGGAGGTCGACGAGGCGGAGAAGATCGTCGAGCGCCTGACCGAAGTGATCAACGCCATGCTGCGGGGCGGGGAGTGACTTGACGGAAGACGGTCTGAGACTTCACCCCATCATCATCGTGGAGAACACCATCCGCACCGCCATAGCGCTGCTGATCATCATCTTCTTCACGGCGGGCGAATCGCTCGACATGCCGTTCTTTGCCGGCCTGGCCCTGGCCGCCCTGGCCCTGCTGGTCGTGCTGGTAGCCTTCTACTATCGGCAGTGGAAGCTCACCTTCGTGCGCTTCGGCGAAACGGACATAGTCGTCGAGCGGAAGACGCTGTTCAAGCTCAAGAAGACCATACCGTACTCCAGGATCGCCTCGGTGAACCTCAACCGCGGCATCCTCAATCGCCTGTCGGGAACGTCCAAGCTCATGGTCAACATCAACTCCGGCTACAACGCCATCAAGCCGGAGGCGACGCTGACCTTCGAGCAGCACCTCTCCGACCGCCTTCGGAGCGACATCTCCCAGCGCATATACGGCGGCGAGATGCCGTCGTTCGAGGAGACGGAGCAGGTGGCCCGCTTCACCCCGATGGACGTCATCCTCCACGGTCTGTTCAGCGTTCCCACCCAGCAGTCGGTGATCGGGGCGTTCTTCCTTCTGAACTCGATCTACGAGCAGTATCGCGTGGTCATCGGCGTGGAGGACGCCGGCCCGGGAGGCTCGTTCATATCCCTGGTGCTGTTCTTCATCTTCCTGCTACTGCCGGCGCTAAGGCACATGGTCTACTACTGGGGCTTCAAGGTGCACCGGCAGGGCGACACCATATTCCTGGAGCACGGACTGATCCGCACCTACAAGACGTCGTTCCAGATCTCGCGGATCAACGCCATCAGGGTGAAGAACACGCTCTTCTCCCGACTGCTTGGCCGCTCGTCCATCGAGGCCGAGGTCGTGGGCATCGGCTCGGCCGACGGCAGCGGGAACACGAGGCCATTGATCAGCCTGCTGGCCAACGATGCCAAGACGCAGAGCCTGCTGCAGGAGCTGGTGCCGGAGTTCATCTACGAGAGGAAGGCGGAGAAGCAGCCGGCCGGCGCCAGGCGCGTCCTGGTCACCAAGGGCGTCATATCGTCGGCCGTCCTGATCGCGGTGATGGCGTACCCGTCGCTGCTCGCCTACGAAGCATTCTCTGACGGAGGGAACGGCATCATCGGCGCCCTGCTGCCGTACGCCCTGCCCATCGCGACCGCTCTGGCCGTCCTCGGCATCGCCTACTCGGTGTCAGCCTCGCTGAGAGTGAGAGAGGTCGATACTGGCGAGGAGCTGTTCACCTTCGTGAACGGCATCCTGGACCGCGAGACGGTCATCATGAGCTATGACAAGGTGCAGATGGTGCATGTCGTCCGTGGACCTTTAGCTCGTCACTTCGACGTCAGCAGCGCCAAGGTGTATCTGCTCGCGTCATCTGGCACCAGCAGCATATCGTCCGGACTGTTCCCCGAGGATCGTCTGGAGCGTATCGGCCAGATCATGATGGAGCGAGCCGTAGCGATGAAGCACTGACGCTCTCAGAACTCGGCCAGCGTGCGCTGTCCGCGAATAAGGGGGCGAGCGTCGATGCCCAGGCGGGACTTGATCTCGTACGCCAGCGCGTCGGCCGAGCGTGATGCGTGATGACCAGCTCCGGCTCGCACCCCTTGACGAACTCGATCAGGTCGTTGAAGTCGGCATGATCGGAGAAGGGGAACGCCTCATGCACGCCCATCTTCCGCTTGTAGCCGGGATCGATCGCCCAGCCCGACACGGCCAGACGCTTGACGTTCTTGTTCTGCATCAGCTCCGCCTGCTTGGTACGCTTCAACCACGGGGAGCAGATGACCACGAATGGCTCGTCGATGTCCTCCCCGTCCCACAGGCTGCACTCCAGCGGATCATTCTCGCTACGAACCAGCGAGGTGGCGTTGTAGACTGAGAGGTCCGCATAAGGTTTCAGGTCTTGGAGCACGCGGATCATGTCCTGCGACTTGCCGAACGGGTACGCGTACAACGAGACGGAACGGCCCTGCGAGAAGCTGTCCTCCACCTCGTCGTGGACGAGCGAGGCGATGACATCGCTTGGCGGAAAGACATAGCGAGGCTTCCCGTAGGTCGATTCGATGATCAGCACGTCGGTCTTGACCGGGCGGGCGCCCTGATTGCCGCATCGATCTCGAGTACAGAGATCGCCGGTGTACAGCACCTGGCGGCCGTTGACCTCGACCTGGAACATGCGAGAGCCGGCCATGTGCCCGGCGTCCAGCATGGTGACGCCGTTCGGCTCGGCCAAGGACAGCTGCTTCTTGCTCCGTGCGTTGAGGCAGCGCAACGTCACGTCGGAGGCGACGACCTCGGTGCCGACGATCCTTCGCGGCAAATGGTCGGAATGAGCGTGCGATATGCAGAAGATACCGCAGGCCTCGATGACCTCGGCGTCAAAATGATACTCCTTATCGCCCAGGACCTCCACGCCGTTGCCAAGGCGTATGGTCAGCGCTCTCCCCGACATGTCCGGTTTCGATACGGGGTGACGTTATTAAAGATATGTGCCAGAAGGCCTGCCGGGGCGAAAGGTCGCCATAAATGACTTAAATGGTGCAAGGATGCGCTCAATGATTCGTGGGCGGAATCCCTCCTAATCCAAAATCAGGCTACCACTATGGGATCGATCTCGAGTGGAATTTGAATTAAGCAAGTTCGATGATATTTTTCCACCATCAGGTTACGGCTTCTCTTTGGACGGCCGTCCCACAGAACATGCAATATTCAGCTTCTGTAGGCAATGGCTTACCGCACTTCGAACAATGGCCGTTGACCTTCATATTATTGGGGGAAGCATGAGGCCGCTCATTAACGGGGCCTTTGACATTAGTGGGCGGAACACGAATCTTGTAAGCTGTTGGAGGGGGCACGTACTGCGGGACAGTAAATCCACACCGGGGACAGGCGCTTTGTCCGGCGAAACCTTTCCATGAGCACCTTGGACACATCCATTCGTTGCGTCCGTATCTGTCATCCATTTTCTTAGAGGTCTTTCTTATATAATGTATGAGGGCCCAAAGGATTGCAATCATCACAAAGAGTCCAATGATCGCTAGAAGAACCAACAGGGGACCCGGCGATGTGCTGAACGTAACGGACACGATTGCCGTTTGACCATTCGGTTGTGCCGTCGCAAACATAGAATTGTCGACGATCAGGTAGTAATGCCCATCTCCCAAATTTCCCGATGTCGTAGCATCTCTGGTGTTCAACCTCGATGCTTCCGGAAAATACCATACGCTGAGGGACCACAGGCTCTTGAATTGTGCGTAGCCTGTTTCGTCAGTGAGGATCACATCAACATTTGGACCACTGACCACCTTCACATGATAGGACATTCTCGTTTGAAAAATGAGTCAAATTCGATGACGTAATATTGACCTGGCTGTATTGTGATCGTCTTTGTCGGAGCTGCTGATACTGTTCCGAATGATATTGTTAATAAGCTCAACACTACCAATAGGGCCAGGAGTTTTCTCACTGTTCTCCCCTCAGCGATGAGGTTTTAGGCGGTCTTAATATTTTCGATATTTTGTTAAAATATGAATTACAAATAATCCAATATTAATTTGATACTATAGCTGCCCCCTAGTAACAATGATAGGTCTCCATGCACTCTGATTTATGTTGTGGCCCATAGCTTCCCGGGGACGCACTCCTTCAGCTCCTTCTCGATAAACGGCCTACGATTGCTAGAACAGCATCTGCCAAAGGGATTGGTAATCATTCAGTACTCGTCACCTTTCCCTTCTATCGAAAGGCACTGGAATCACGAAACTATCCTCCAAAAAGGTGAATAATATGACCACCATGGGATGCACATGGCCATTCTCTACTTCCTGGGAGGGCACGATCCGTTCCTGGACGATGGCGTTCGCATCACCGTCCGCGCGCTCCGCGAGGCGGGCGACGACCCTCACGTTCTTCTCCTGCCGTGGGGGCTGGAGCGCCGGGCCGCGGAACGGAAGGCGGCGGAGCTGGAGAGCGCCTTCCGTGACCTTGGCGCAACGGCCGAGCCGGCATGGCCGGACGACGGCGTCGAAGAGTTCGCCAAGATCCTGCGGAAGTCCGACATGGTGTTCCTGGCCGACGGGGACGCTAGGATGATGCAGAAGGCGCTGCGGTTCTCGGGCATGAAGAAGCTCCTTCAGGACTATCAGGGAGTGGTGATGGGGGACGGCGCCGGCGCCCTGCTCATGCCCATGCTGGCCCTGCTACCGCCCGATGCCTACAGCAGCACCTATCACATGATCCTCGGCTTGAACCTAGTGGACTTCTCCGTGGTTCCCCGCTACACCCGCGAGCTGGACCAGTACGTCATCGAGGCCTCGGCCGGCCGGACCCTGTTCGGCATCCCCGAGGGCAGCGCGCTCATGTACGGCGCCGGGATCCTCAGCCACAGCGGCCCGGTGCACATGTTCAAGCACGGCAAGCGGACCATCCTGAACGATGAAATGCTCGTCTGAGCGAGCATTAAAATCCACCGGTCCGCGCCGACGTCAATAGCGGACGGCCGGTGATGGTTTGAGCTCAAGCCCCCGTGGGGCCTAGAGCTTGCCTTCCTTGGCCTTCTTCTGCAGGCGCTTGGAGCGCTCCTTGGCCGTGAAGCCGGTGGCGGCCTCCATGAAGGCGTTGTACCGCTTGTTGGACTCCATCATGGTCTCGGGAGATGCGTTCTTGTCCGACTGCGTGACGACGTCCAGGGAGGTCTTGCTCAGCAGCTGGGCCTCGAAGCGGGTGGTGGCGCCGAAGGACGTCACCAGCTTGTCCCCCTCTACCGTCACCGGCCCCAGCTTCTCTTCCATGAGCTTCTTCAATCCGTCCCCTTCCAGCGCCCCGCCGTGTCCTCTCTTGATATCGAACTGCATATGATCCCTCTAATCGAACTCTAGCTCATTGCTCAGGTGCCGCGCCACGTCCACCGTCGTGCCCATGGTCCCCTGGACGTCCATGAGGGCGGTCCACTCGTCACGGCATCCGCATTCGAGGCCGTCCAGCTCTGCCAGGTCCTGTTCGAAGGAAAATCTCTGGACCGCCTCAAGAATCTTTCTGTCGCAGGCGTCGCAGTTGTGCACCCCGCGCACCGTCCCACCGCCCGAGGGCGAGGACATGAGGCGGCACTCCGACACCGCCTTGCCGCGCCTCAGCACCTCCACCAGGCTCCACAGCCATGGCGGGCGGTAGTCGCCCCGCCGGAACAGCGATTCGACCACCGTTCCCCGCTGCACGTTGACCGGGTTCACCGATACGCTCTCCGAGTACTTCGAGGCGTAGGCGATCGACATGACCGCGTCCTCCACCGCCGCCCTCTCGGTCAGGAAGGGAGGCTTCAGCAGCAGGTAGGTGCGTAGTGGAAGGCCCGCGGAGGCGAGCGCCTCGGCCGCCCTTTGGTAGTCGTTCACCGTGAACCCCTTCCGCACGCATTGGCGAAGGACGTCCTCGTTGGCGCTCTCCAGCCCGATGGCGATCTGCGAGCGACGGTCGAGGCCGTCCAGCGCCTCCGGGGTGACGAACTCGGCCCGGCTCTCGAACAGGATGCGCTCCGCGTCGCCGAACGCGCTGAAGACCTCCTCCCGGAACGACAGCGGGATCTCCTTCTCGTCGAGGAACGAGCCGGAGGTGTAGAGCTTCACCATCGCCTCGCCGTCATATCGCTCCATGGCCTGGGCCAGCTGCGCCTGGAGATGCTCCTCCTTGACCTTGGGGGTGGAGTCGGCGTTGTAGCCGCACATCAGGCACCCCTTCTTGGCGGACCACCAGCACCCGGTCGTCAAGAAGATGGTCACGAAGGTGTCGACCTTGCGGCCCTCGATGACGTCCTGCTCCTTCCAGACGGCGGCCGGCCTTCTCAGATCGATGACGCGGGGCATGTTATCCCTCCCTGATGAGGGCCCGCATAATTAGATTTGCCCTCCACGGCCTTCAAAGGCATTGATCGATCGTCGTGAAGGAACGCCGAATGGCCAGCGATGCCCCGCCGCAAATATTAATATCAACTGGAACATGCCTCAGAACGGTAGAACATGGCCAAGAAGATCGTGGTTGTGGGCTCGGGGGCGGCAGGCATGACCGCCGCCTCGGCGGCCAGGGGAACGGACAGTGAGGCCGAGGTGACGGTGTTCACCGAAGAGGAGCACATAGCGTACTCGCCCTGCGCCATCCCCTTCGTCCTGGAAGGCACCATCAAGGACTTCCCTTCCATAGTGATGCACGACGCCGAGTTCTACCGCAGGGAGAGGAACATCACCGTCCGCACCGCGACCCGGGTGGCGTCGGTGGACGGAGATAAGAAGATTCTCACGCTGGAGAGCGGCGAGACGGTCGAGTACGACTCCCTCATCCTGGCGACCGGCGGCAAGGTGTTCGTTCCCCCGGTGGAGGGCACCGGCCTTCCCGGGGTGTTCACCGTCCGCAACATCGCCGACGGCATGGCGATACAGGAAGCGATGAAGGGCGCCAAGCGCGCGGTGGTGGCGGGCGCCGGGGTCATCGGCCTGGAGATGGCGGTGGCCCTCCGCCGCGCCGGACTGGAAGTGACAGTAGTGGAGATGTTCCCTCAGGTCATTCCCCGGATATGCGACCAGGACATCGCCCACATGGTGCAGTCGTACTGCGAAGTCCTTGGCATCAAGTTCGTGCTGGGAACGCCCATCGGCTCCATGAACGGCACCGAGAGGCTCGAGTCGGTCATGGCCGGGTCGACGAGGATCGAGTGCGACATGGTCATCATGGCCACTGGCGTGCGCGCTAACCTGGACCTTCCGAACATGCTCGGCCTCGACGTCAGCCCGCTGGGCGCCGTGAGGGTCTCGGCCACACTGCAGCCCTACAAGCGCGGGCGCCTGGTGCCCTCGGTGTACCTGGCCGGCGACGTCATCACCTGCGAGAGCGCCGCGGCCCGGGCCGACCATGAGCCAGCTCGGCTCCACCGCCGTAAGGCAGGGCCGGGTGGCCGGCATCAACGCCGCCGGCGGCTACGCTTCGTTCCCGGCCGTGCTAAGTCCATGGATCACCCAGGTGGGCGACATGCAGATCGCCGGCACCGGGATGTCGTCCGGCCTGGCCGCCTACTACGGCCTCGACGTGGTGTGCGGCCGCGCCACCGGGTCGACGAGGGCGAGGTACTACCCGGGAGGCAAGCCGCTGGAAGTGAAGCTGATCGCCGACCGCGAGAGCCACCGCATCATCGGCGCGCAGATGGCCGGGGGCGAGGAGCTGAACGGCCGGATCAACTGGATCTCGGCCGCCATCCTCAAGGACGTCACCGCCGAGGAGTTCGTGACCTCGTTCGAGAACGCCTACTGTCCGCCGACCTCCATGGTCAAGGACGTAGTGAACGTGGCGGCCGAGGACCTGGTCAAGAGGTGGAAGGACTGACCAGGGTGCTGTTCCGTACCTTCGGCCCCCCGGCCGCCGCCATGGGCGTCAATCAGGCGGAGATCGAGTTCGACGGCACCACCGCGCGCGATTTCCTCGGAGCGTTGGAGTCGAGGTACGAGGGCATCGGGAAGCTGTTACATCCACGAGGCGAGGAGCTGTCCGAGCTGATCTACGTCCTCGTCAACGGCAAGAACATCCTCAGCCTCGACGGCCTCGAGACGGTCGTCCGGGACGGCGACACCATCTCGCTCCTGCCGGTCACGGCCGGCGGATGATCCATAACGGGCTGGACGCCTGCCTGAGCGTAAGGCCCTCGCCAACGGGACCCGATCTACCGCGTGGGTGCCAGCGGCCCGCCCCAAGGTCAAGTTCTTTATAAGCCCGCCCGTATCTTGGGACGGTTAACATGGACGTCGAAGAGAGATACCGCCTTGTATCCAGGAACGCCGAGGAGATCGTCACCGAGGAGGAGCTCAAGCAGCTCCTGGCCACCAAGGAGTCTCCCCGGGCGTATATCGGGTTCGAGCCGTCCGGACTGGTCCACCTGGGATGGGCCCTGGTGGCATCCAAGATCAGGGACCTGGTCGACGCCGGTTTCGACGTCATCATCTTCATGGCCGACTGGCACGCCTACATCAACGACAAGCTGGGCGGCGACATCGAGCGCATAAGGCTGTGCGCCAACTACATGCAGGACGCCTTCGAGTCGCTGGGCGTGCCGAGGGACAAGGTCACCTACGTGCTGGCCTCCCAGATCATGGACACCACCGAGTACTGGGGGATGCTCATGAAGGTGGGCAAGGTCACCTCGCTGTCCCGGGTGAAGAGGGCCATGACCATCATGGGACGCAAGGAGGACGACGCCGAGCTGGACTCGTCCAAGTTCCTTTACCCCCTCATGCAGGCCACCGACATCTTCCGCCTGGACATCGACCTGGCCTACGCCGGCCTGGACCAGCGCCGGGCCCACATGCTGGCCCGCGAGGCGGCGGAGAAGCTGCATTGGAAGGTCCCGGTCGCGCTGCACACGCCGCTGCTGCCAGGACTGCAGGGCGGCAACCGCATGGACCCCATCGCCAACAAGATGTCCAAGAGCCATCCGGACAGCGGGATCCTCATCCACGATTCGCCGGAGGACATCGCCAGGAAGATCAAGAAGGGCTTCTGCCCGCCCGAGGTCGAGGGCAACCCCATCCTGGCGATGGCCCGCCTCGTCCTGTTCCCCCGCATGTCGCAGATGGTCATCGAGCGGCCGGAGAAGTTCGGGGGGCGGCTGGAGTTCAACAGCTACGAGGAGCTGGAATCGGCCTACCTGTCCGGAGGCCTCCACCCGATGGACCTCAAGAACGGCGTGGCCAAGACGCTGAGCGACATGCTGGCCCCGTCGAGGAAGTACTTCGAGGAGCACCCCGAGAACTACCAGGCCCTCAAGGCCTCCTTCGAGAAGGCCTGATCACTCCTTCTCGGCCGCCTGGTCGCGGGCGGCGTCCCGCAGCTCCCGCAGGAAGTCCATGGCCCGGGACATGCACATGTTGAGCACCGCCTCCACGTCTCCCTTGCCCGTGAGCCCGGCGGCCCCGGCGTGCCCGCCCCCCGCTGTTCTCCGTCTCGCCCCCAACCGCGTCCAGCAGCCTCCCCAGGTGCAGGCCCTTGCGCACCAGGTCCTGCTTGGCCCGGGCGCTGATGCGGAAGTTCTCATCGCGCTGGGAGCCCACGAAGGCCACGTCGGCCCCGGCCAGGATGATCGCTCGGCACACCGAGCTCTCGTGGGCGCTTCCCTGCGACACGGCGGCGATCTTGTCGCCCACCCGGTCGAACCGGAGCCGCTGCGCGCCCTTGAGCTGCGAGACCCTCTCGGACACGTCCGACTCCATCTCGGTGAGGTCCATGATCTCGTCCATGCCGATGGACGACTCGCGCAGCACGGTGGCCATGCTGTTGAGGAGGGCGGCGTTGGCGAAGCGGAAGTGACCGCTGTCGGTCAGCATGCCGGCCGCCAGGGCCAGGCCGGTGCGCCGGTCGGGCACGTGGCCGGCCTCGTGCAGAAGGTCCAGGACGATCTCGGCGCAGCTGCGCCTGCTCTCGTCTATATGGTGCAGCGGACCGGTCCAGGCGCCGGTCGGGGCATGATGGTCGATGACGACCGTCACCAGGGAGCCGTCCACTCCCAGCTGCTCGGCCGAGGATGAATCGACCGCCGCCACCAGGTCGAACTCCGACAGGTCGACCGTCTCCATGACCTCGATGGAAAGCTTGCTGGCCACCACCTTGGACACGCGGTCCATGCCGCCGGGAGCGGCGATGGCGACATCCCCGAACGCCTGCTGAATGGCAAAAGCGCTCCCCAGGGCATCCGGGTCGGCATTACCGTGAAGTAGGACGACCTTGCGCCCTGGCCCCTGTAACGCCTGGACTATGTCGATAAGCATCTGTCGGAGGTATGTGGATAGCCTATTTGGCAGTTTCTAGAAGAAGCGATGGGGGTTTGAGGGGAAGGGGTTTCAGAAGGCCTGTCCGCCCTGGGCGGCCGGACCGAACGCCTTGCTGATCTGCTCCTGGAGCTGCTGATAGCGGTCCCGGAGGGTCTTCTCCTGGCGGTCCAGCGACTTCACGCGGATCTCCATGGTCTCCTTGCCCTCTTCGATCTCCTTGAGCAGCTCATCCTTGCCCTGGGCCTTGATGAGGAGGGAGCCAACGCTCTTGTACACCGTGACGTCGGCGGGAGCCTTGTTCAGCTCTTCGACGGTGCGCTGCATCTCCTTGAGCTGTACATCCAGCTGGTACTTCTGGTTGACCAGCGCCTGGAGCTGCTGCTGCAACTGCTGGAACTGTGCGATCTGGTTTTGGACCTTGGGGCTCAATTCATCCATCCTGTTCACCTACCATGTTGGAGATCTGCTCGGAGATCTCTATCCATCTAAGATATGAGTTGAGGGCGGCCCGGAGCGCTCCGAGGTCGGAGGCCTCGACGTCCAGGACGATGTCCCCGTCATCGCGGGTCAGCTTGACCCGGGTGCGGGGGATCTCCCTCCCCACCTCGGGGGAGAGCGCGCCCAATACTGCTGGTGCGTGCGGGGTGGCCAGCCGGAGGGTTGCCCGGGGCATCCCTCACCTGGGCCGGACTTCCTTCTTCACGTTGGGCCTTTCCTTGTAGAAGATCTTGGAGCCGCACTTCTCGCACTGAATGCCAACGGTGTTGACGTTCGAACGGACAGGCTCGTCGCATCTCCCGCACTTATACATGCTCACTCACCCTGTTCCTCGGTCGCGGACATCAGCGCCGGCGCCTTCTTGGACGCCGGGGTGTAGGCACCAGCCGCGAACTTGGCATCGCAGGTCCTGCACTGCCAGATCCCGCTGGCGACCCTGCTCACGCCCTCGCGGTGACAGCGGGGGCACTCGTGCTTGGCCGTGCGCATCTTGTCGATGTCGCGGACCCTGTTGCGTACGACGACGCCGTAGCGGGTGCCGAAACGGCCGGAGCTTCCTGCTTTCTCGGTTGATTTGGACATGTGTATCACCCTATGATCTCTCTGATGCCATTGCTCAGGCGCCGGGACGTGTCGATTATCATCTTGACCTCGTCCAGCGTCAGAGCGCCGGCAAGCCCCTTCTGCATGGCCCTGAGGTCACCGTTCTCGTCGGTGGTGACCGTAAGGCGAGCATCCGCGACCTTCTCTTCGTCCAGAGTCGGGTCAAATAATATAGAGTTTTCTATCTTCACGGCAGTGGTCTGAACGGGGTAGTGGCGCAGCGGCATGGGGTAGTCGTCCCCCTTGCCGTGCTCCGCCGCCGGAACGACGGTGTTCTTGAGGGCGGCGAGCGCCCCGTAGAAGCAGGCGTCGAACAAGTTGCCGTCGTAGTCGAGGACGTAGATGTCCACGAAGTTGATCCAGACCTCCTCGCCCTCCTTGATGCACAGCTTCTGCAGGTCGATCATCTCCGACTCGCGGATGCCGCGGTCGACCACCCTCGAGAGCTCGATGGCGGCCGGGTCTGGAGGTCCCGACTCGAAGGTGGGGGAGGCCAGGGGGATGAGCTCGGCGTTGGTCGTCAGCACGCCGCGGTCGGGGGTGTCCGCGAACGGCGAGCCCACGTCCATCTTGATGCCGACTACCACGTCGGTGTTGCCGATCTTAACCCGGGCGGAGCCCTGGGCGCTCTCGATGATGCCCTTCTCCACCACGATGGGCCTGTACTCGTCGCCGCGCGGCCGTCCACCCTCCTGCCCATGCTGAGAAGCTTGTGGATATGTCCCTTCTTGATCTGTGAGATAACGTCTTCTGCCATTCTCAGGCCTCCTCATCGGACGAGTCGTCCTCGTCAACCGCTCCGGCCTGCACGGCGTAGCGTCGGCGCAGGGCGTCCTTCTGAACCTCGTAGATCTCCCGGCAGGCCTTCGTCGCATATCCCAGCGCGATGTCGACCTCTTCCATGGTCATGTGGCCGTCCATCTGCATGAGGACCACCTCGCCGGTGCGGGGGATCATGGCGATGGGAAGGTCGGCGCTGCCGTAGTTATCCTCCTCCTTGTTGAGGTCCAGGACGATCTGGCCGTCGGCCTTTCCTACCGCCACGGCCGGGACCAGGTCCTTCATGGGGATGCCGGCGTCGGCCAGCGCCACCGAGGCGGCGGTCAGGCCGGCCACCCTGGTGCCGGCATTGGCCTGCAACACCTCGATGTAGACATCGATCGAGGTCCGGGGGAAGTTCTCGGTGAAGACGACGTTCTCGAGCGCCTCGGAGATGATCTTGGAGATCTCGATGGACCTCCGGTCCGGGCCGGGCCTCTTGCGGTCGCTGACCGAGAACGACATCATGTTGTACTTGCACTGCACGATGGCCTTGGCGGGGTTCTGCATGTGGCGCGGGTGGCACTCGCGGGGGCCGTAGACAGCGGCGATGACCTTGTTCTTTCCCCACTCCAGGTAGGCGGAGCCGTCCGCTCTCTTCAACACTCCCGCCTCGATCTTGAGGGGCCGCATCTCGTCCACCTTGCGGCCGTCTATCCTTATTCCGTTCTCGTCGATAAGCTTGATATCACTGGGTGTTCCTGACATGTGATCAACCTCACTCGGGAGCGGCAGCCGTCTGCTGCGTCACGCTCTCCAGGTACTCCTTCACTTTCTCAGTGAGCCCGAAAGAATGGGCGTCCTGCTCGATCATCTGTATGGCCTTGATGGCGTGCATGATGTTGTCCACCTCGCCATCCAGCCATATCCTTCCGTTCTGGCCGACGAAGATGCGGCAGTTCGTGTATCCCTTGATCATCTGGATCATCGAGCCGCTCTTGCCTATCACCCTCGGCACCTTGGTGGGGGAGATCTCCATGATCTGCCCGTCCTGGAGCTTCCTCAGCCCCTGGTCCTTCATGGTCACCTGGAACCTCATCGTCTCATCGACCATGAGGATCTTGGCCAGGATGACGTCCCCTACGTTCATGTATCTCGCGGTGTCCCCGAACTCCACCCTCCAGGGGACCTCGTTGACATGCAGCGGAGCGGGGTGGGGCGCGTTGATGTCGATGAGCCAGTTGGACGGACCGATGTCCTCCACCTTCCCTATGACGCTGTCCCCCACGCAGGGGATGTACCTCCCGCCCATGGGTATGATATTGACGTAGTTCGACTTGACCGTCTTGATACCGAGCACGGCCGCATAGATCTTCCCGTCCGACACATAGGTCCCGGCCCCCGGTTTTAACTTATCGCCATCAAGGAGATCTCCTGGCATGACGATCTCCCGTTCTTGCCTTGAAACATCATTGGTCATATGTTATCTCCATGTACAAACGTCCGGATCGAACTGTATATTGTCCTTCTATATGTTCTGATACGCCTTGTCGCGGAAACATGTTTTAAGACTTAATATTATTCTAGATGGTCCCTTTCAATATCTTGGTGTCCACTTCACCCTTGGTGATCTCGTTGAGCCCGGACAGAAAATCATCTCGTAGGCCCGCGGGAAGCTCCACGACACCGATCCACGAACCGCTAGAATGCCATTCCTCCTTGGTCACCTTCCCCGACCTGTTGATGAAGTCGTAGCACCGGCCATACTGTTCGCCGGTGAGGCGCACCGCTATACGGACCTTGTCGAAACGGATGGGCATCATGGGGCGGAGGACCTTCAGGACGCCCTCCACCTGCGATTCCGCCGATTTGAACGGGTCGATGTGCACCCTCGCCTCCTCCATGGCCGCCTCGATGCGGGCGGGAGGATGCGGGGCGCCGGTCTGAGGGTTGATGGCGTTGCGGGCGATGATGGCGACCACCCGGCGGCGCTTGCTCTCCTGCATCTCCTTGCGCTGCTGGGTGGTCAGCTGGACCTCGCCCTTGAGAATGATGTGCCGGGCGATGGCCAGCGGATCGCTGGTGCCGAACACCTCCTCGATCTTCTTCTCTTCCGGCCTGGTGCCCTTGCGGGCGTCGCGGAAGATCTCGTCGATCACCATGTGCTCCGACAGGTCGACCTCCTTGCCATCGCGGACGAGGTTGACGACCCGGGGATCGATCAGGATCTCGAAGGTCTCGCCGTGCGACTCCAGCCTTCCTATTATGGCCTCGTCGACATCGACCATCTGCCCACGCTCAGGCGCTGTTGGCCTTCTCCACCACCTTCTCGACCTCTGCGTCGTCGAGGCGGCGGAAGTTGGATCCAGCGCGTACCACGCCGATCTCTACCGACTTGGGGTTGAGGCTCTCCTCTTCGGTGGCCTTCTTAAGGGCCCTGAGACCGAGGACGATGGCGTCCTCCATCTCCATTCCCTCCTGGTACTGCTCCTCGAAGACCTCCATCACCACGTTGCGGCCGGCGCCGATGCTGCCCGCCTTGTACGATACGAGCGCTCCCGAGGGATCGGTCTCGAACAGGTGAACGCCCTGGTCGTCCACGCCGGCCACCAGAAGGGCGGTCCCGAACGGCCTCACGCCGCCGTACTGGGTGTAGTTCTGCTTGTAGTCGCAGATCCTCTTGACCAGCATCTCCACGCTGATCTTCTCGTCATAGGTGATCTTGCTTACCTGGGCGGTCACGCGGGCGTTGTCCACCAGGACCCTGGCGTCAGCGACCAGGCCCGAGGTGGCGCAGCCGATGTGCTCGTCGATCTGGAAGATCTTCTCGATGGACTTGGGCTCCATTAACCGGCTGGCTATCCTCTTGTCCACGATGAGGACCGCCCCGTCCTTGAACTTCAGCCCGACGGTGGTGGTACCCCTCTTGACTGCTTCCCTTGCATACTCTACCTGGAAGAGCCTTCCGTCTGGCGAGAACACGGTGATGGCCCGATCATATGCCATTTGTCCTGGTTGCATTACATCACTCCTAGCGCGAATCTCTCTTAAAGCTCTACTCCGATATATAGCTTATATCCTCTGGAAGCGAATAAACCACTCCCTGGTATATATCTCATTTTCCCTGGGAGCGGACGGCCTGAGGGCGACCGGAACGTGCCCTCTCTTACCCTCTAGAACGCCGCCTACATCAACATGTCGCGCGATGGTGGGCGCAAGATCCGTAGGATGCCGTTCCTCGCGGCCATCGCCCGCCTAGCAGGAACATGATCATGGCGATGTCAGGCATCGGAACGCCGCGTTTCGTTCCGCCATCTTATTTCGGCTGGAAGAACCGCTCGCGTAATGTGCGAAGAGTGCCCGAGGCGGCCAGGGTCCTGATCCTAAGCCCCTCTGTGGGAAGGCCCAGCGCCTCCACCGCGGCCTTCTGGTCCTCTCGCCGCACGCGCACGATGCCCTTCTCCCCGTCGTACTGGATGATCTTGAACGACCCGATGCCGGCGCCCTTCAGGGCGGAGCCCAGGGATTGCAGCATCTCCTCGTAGGTGGACGGCTCGGTGGCGAAGGCGATGTACCTTCTGCGCCCTCTCTTGGACTTCATCAACATGGTCATCGCCCCCGGGGTGGAATGCAGGGGGAGGTCACGCCGGTGATGACCACCATCACCTTCATCTTGCCCTCCAGCTCCTCGTCGATGGAGCATCCCCATATGATCCTGGCGCGGGGGTTGATGCGCTCGCTGACCATCTGCGCGGCCCGCTCCGCCTCCGATACGGTCATGTCGGGCCCGCCCTGCACCCGCACCAGCGCGCCCCGGGCGGTGGTGAGGTTGACCTCTCCCAGCAGAGGGGACGCCAACGCGTCCTCCACCGCGATGCTGACCCGCTCCTTGGGCTCATCGCTCTCCCCCCATCCCGATGGTGGCCATGCCTCCGTTGCGCATGATGCTCGAGATGTCGTTGAAGTCCACGTTGACCAGGCCGGGACGGGTGATGATGTCCTTGATGCCCTTGATGCTCTGCATGAGCACCTCGTCGGCCACCCTGAACGCCACCTCCAGGGGCAGCTTGGGGACCAGCTTGAGCAGCTGGTCGTTATGGATGACGATGGTGGTGTCGCAGTACCTGCTCATCTCCTCCAGCCCGCGCAGCGCGTTGTCCATGCGGATCCTGCCCTCCGCCTGGAACGGCAGGGTCACCACGCCGATCACCAGCGAACCGTTCCTCTGCGCCATCTCGGCCACGTAGGGCGCGGCCCCGGTGCCGGTGCCGCCGCCCAGGCCGGCGGTGACGAACACGATCCTGCAGTCCTCGATCTGCTTCCGGATATCGTCCCGCGCCTCCTCGGCGGCCATCCGGCCCACGCGGGGCATGGACCCCGCGCCCAGCCCCCGGGTGGTCTCCTTGCCCAGGATGATGCGCACGGGCGCCTTGATGCCCAGGAGATGCCGCGCATCGCTGTTGGCTGCCACCAGGATGGCCTTCCCCACTCCCACCTGGGCCAGCCTGCCGACGGTGTTGGAGCCTCCTCCTCCGCAGCCGATTATGGCTATCTGGATTTCCATGGCCTCTATCAGTCGGCGAAGCTCCTCATCAGCGTCGAACGAGGACGCGCCCTCGCTGTAGCTCATCTCCAAAGGCGATCTCATCTATGCATCCCGCTGACGAATCGGCTTGAGATTATAATTAATCTCGCCAGAGGCCACATCCTTTCAAGAATGATGAGGGCCGCTGAGCTTCAAAAGGGACCGCGGCCATCTCCAACGAAGTGCTCTGTGCATGCAAGCTGTAACGCGACGTCGGGACAGGCGGCGATCACAGGAACTCGAAGTCGGTCCCGCAGGCGGGGCAGGTGAGGGCGTCCTCGGAGAGCTCTTCGCCGCACTCGGGGCAGCGGTCCTGCAGGAGGCAGCTGCAGCGGGGACACACCTCGGCGTTGGGCGAGACCTCGATGTCGCACTGCGGGCATCGCGGCATCTCCACCCTCTCAAAGGTGCGGCCGCATCGGCCGCAGGTCAGGTCGCCCTCCCTCAGCTCGGCGTGGCAGTCCGGGCAGACGAACATCCCGTTGGGGTCGACGAAGATGGCGCCGCAGCTCAGGCAATGATGGGCGCCCTGCTCCAGCACCACCCCGCACACCGGGCACAGGAACGAACCGTCGTCGGGCGGGAGGATGGGGACGGACGTCCCGAGAGGGGCGGCCGGGACCGGCGGGGCCCGCGGCTGTCCCTCCTTGCCCTTGATCTCGACCGTCCGCTGGCAGTAGGGGCATCCCCCCACCCGGTCCAGGCAGGCGGCGTGGAACGCCCGGCCGGAGGAGCATCTGATGTACTCGGTCCCCTCCTTGATGCGCCCCAGGCATATCTGGCATGACGTCTGCTGGACCTTCGGCCCGCTGACCTGCACCCGAGGCCTATGCTCTCCGTCCCCTCGCCTCCGCCTGGTGACATAATGGTACTTGCGGAACAGTTCGCCGATGCCCGAGCCGCCTAGCACGACGGCCACGGGAAGCATCTCCACACGCCCGGGGGTACGCAGGGAGGGAACAAAAATCCTTCCTTTTCGATTCAAATTTTGATGGCTATCATTACCCATGAAAGTTTACGAACGTTCGTCTACAAAGGGCCTATAAGCAGTAAACTTTATAAACATTGATGCCAAAATTGGCGTAAAAATCCCCAATTGCAGGAGCAATGTACGATATGTTAATATATGAACATCCCTTTCTCCGGAAAAAGCACCCAAGCCAGAACCATCATTCTTCCTTGAATGGTGAGATGGTGCATGGCAGCTGCTGGTCCAGGCTGCGGGTCTTTGAAAAGGGCGATCGACGCTTCGCAGCGTTCCGCCCTCGAACTGGAGGAAGAATGTTCGTAAGCGAAACAGCGAGGATTCCGATGAACGGGGTCAGACTGACCAAAGAACATTCAAATGAGAGCTTTTGTACTGGTGGAGTGAGAACCATATTGCATGGAGGAGCTTAAAATGTCGGATAATATGGGTGCAGTGATGGTCGTCGGAGGAGGTATCTCCGGCGTCCAGACCGCTCTGGATCTCGCAGAATCGGGATTCAAGGTCTATGTTGTAGAAAAAAAGCCAAGCATCGGCGGCGTCATGTCCCAGCTGGACAAGACCTTCCCCACGAACGATTGTTCGATGTGCATTCTGTCGCCCAAGCTTGTGGAGATGGCGAGGCATCCCCTCATCAGCCTCATGACCCTCACCGAGGTGACCGAGGTCAGCGGCGAGGCCCCCAACTTCAAGGTCAAGGTCCGCCACAACCCCCGGTATGTGGACATGAGCAAGTGCGTCGGGTGCGGCATCTGTGCCGAGAAGTGCCCCGTGAAGGTGCCCAACGAGTACGACGCCGGTCTGATGCAGCGCAAGGCGATCTACATCCCCTTCGCGCAGGCTGTTCCCTTGAAGTACTCCATTGATGAGTCCAAGTGCCTGAAGCTCACCAAGGGCCGCTGCGGGCTGTGCGAGAAGAACTGCCCTGCCGGCGCTGTCAACTACGAGGACAAGCCGGTCGAGGAGGAACTCGATGTCGGCGCCATCATCCTTGCCCCGGGCTTCGACGTGTTCGACGCCAGGCTGAAGAAGGAGTATGGCTACGGCGAGTACGCCAACGTCATCACCTCTCTGGAGTTCGAGAGGTTCCTGTCCGCCACTGGTCCCTACGGCGGCCATGTGCTGAGGCCCAGCGACCAGCAGACGCCCAAGAAGGTCGCCTTCCTGCAGTGCGTCGGGTCCAGGGACACCAAGACCAACGAGTACTGTTCGTCCGTCTGCTGCATGTACGCCATGAAGCAGGCCATCATCGCCGGCGAGCACACCGCCGGGCTGAAGCCCACCATCTTCTTCATGGACATCAGGGCGGTCGGCAAGGAGTTCGAGGACTACCGGGCCCGCGCGGAGAAGGAGTACGGCATCGAGATGCACCGTGCCACCCGCGTCGCCAGCGTCCAGGAGGACCCCGTCACCAAGAACCTGATCCTCCGCTACACCTCCAACGGCGAGATCAAGGAGGAGGAGTTCGACATGGTCGTCCTGTCCGTCGGCCTGGAGCCGCCAAAGGGCGCCAGCGCTCTGTCCAAGATCTTCGATGTCAACCTCAACAGGTTCGGCTTTGCCGCCGCTGACGTGTACAGCCCGCTGAGCACCTCCAAGCCCGGCGTGTTCGTCACCGGCGCCTTCGCGTCGCCCAAGGACATCCCGACCTCGGTCGCCGAGGCCTCCGGCGCTGCCGCCAAGGCCGGCGCGTTCATCGCCGAGAAGAGGGGCGTGGCCCCCGAGGTGGACGTACCGGAGATCGATGTCCAGGGCCAGGAGCCCCGCATCGGTGTGTTCGTGTGCGACTGCGGTATCAACATCAAGGGAACGGTGGACTGCGCGGCCGTGGCCGAGTACGCCAAGAACCTCCCCAACGTCGTGTACACCGAGGAGATGAAGTACTCCTGCTCCGCCGACTCCCAGCAGAAGATCAAGGAGATCATCAAGAGCGAGAACCTGAACCGCGTGGTCGTCGCGTCCTGCACGCCCCGTACCCACGAAGCGCTCTTCCAGAGCACCCTCAAGGAGGGCGGCCTCAACCCGTACCTGTTCGAGATGGCCAACATCCGCGACCAGTGCTCCTGGATCCACATGGGCGAGCCGGACAAGGCCACCCAGAAGTCCAAGGACCTCGTCAGGATGGCGGTCGCTAAGTCCAGGCTGCTGGAGCCTCTCACCGAGAGCAAGCTCCCCGTCACCCACTCCGGTGTGGTCATCGGCGGTGGCATCTCGGGCATGACCGCCGCTCTGGACATGGCCGCTCAGGGCTTCAAGGTCGATCTCATCGAGAGGACCAGCGAGCTCGGCGGCAACGCGCTCAAGATCTTCCACGAGGAGGACAACCGCAAGGTTCGCGAGTACGCCAAGGAGCTCATCACCAGGGTCAACAACACCCAGAACATCACCGTGCACCTGAACACCAGCGTCGAGGACGTCTCTGGCTTCGTCGGCAACTTCAAGGTGAAGACCACCGACGGCGAGATCGAGACCGGCGCCATCGTGGTGGCCGTGGGTGCCAAGGAGTACACCCCCAAGGAGCACCTGTACGGACAGGACAGCAGGGTGGTCACCCAGTTCGAGCTCGAGAACAAGATGCAGCAGGGTCCCCTGGACGCCAAGACCATCGCCATGATCCAGTGCGTTGGTTCCAGGAACTCCGAGGCTCCCTACTGCAGCAGGGTGTGCTGCTCTAACGCCATCAAGAACGCCATCGCGATCAAGAAGGCCAACCCCGCGTCGGACATCTACGTGTTCCACAAGGACATCAGGACCTACGGGTTCCGCGAGGACCTCTACAAGGAGGCCGGCCACCTGGGCGTCAAGTTCGTCCGCGTGCCGGAGGACCAGCCCCCAGTGGTCAGCAAGGAGGGCGACGCCCTCAAGCTGGTGGCCAACGACACCATCCTGGGCGAGGACATCCTGATCCGCCCCGACATGGTCGTCCTGAGCACCGGCATCAGGCCCCACGAGGACAACGAGGAGCTCGCCAAGATGCTCAAGGTGCCTCTCAGCAAGGACAAGTACTTCCTGGAGGCCCACATGAAGCTCCGCCCGGTGGACTTCGCCACCAACGGCGTGTACCTGGCGGGACTGGCCCACTGGCCCAAGTTCACCGACGAGGCCATCGCTCAGGCTTCCGGTGCCGCTGCCAGGGCCATAACCGTCATCTCCAAGCCGGAGCTGAAGAGCGAGGGTGTGATCGCCGCCGTCAACGAGGACATCTGCGACGGATGCGCGATCTGCGAGCCTGTGTGCGAGTACAAGGCCATCACCATCGTCGAGGACCCCAAGAACCCTGAGAAGAAGAAGGCCGTCGTCAACGAGGGTCTTTGCAAGGGCTGCGGAGGCTGCGTGGCGGCATGCCCGTCCGGTGCCATGGAGCAGAGGGGCTTCAAGAACGAACAGATCATCGCTGCCATCGACGCGGCTCTTGAGGAGAGTGAGTGAACATGTCTTCGACCCAACACGAGACCCAGGCCGCTCCGGCGGCCACCGAGGGGCAGTTCGAACCGAAGATCATCGCGTTCTGCTGCAACTGGTGCTCCTACGCCGGGGCCGACCTGGCGGGAGTCTCCAGGCTACAGATGCCCACCAACTTCCTGGTACTGAGGGCCATGTGCTCGGCCAGGGTGGACCCTGAGCACGTCCTCAGGGCCTTCGCCAAGGGCGCCGATGGCGTCATGGTCCTGGGGTGCCACCCCGCGGACTGCCACTACATCGGCGGCAACTACCGCACTCGCAGGAGGATCGCCCTCCTCAAGATGCTGCTGGAGCAGTACGGGCTGGACCCGGAACGCCTCAAGCTGGAATGGGTCTCCGCCTCCGAAGGCGTGAAGTTCCAGTCCACCGTCAAGGAGTTCGTGGAAACGATCCGTGAGCTGGGCCCCAACCCCATTGTCGAGGCAGAGAAAGAACAGAAGGCCGAGAGGGCCAAGTACGCGCACTGAGGTGTTACCAATGGCAAAAGGAGTGTCAATTGCACAATATTGGGGCGCCGGATGCGGTGGCTGCGACGTAGCTCTCCTCGACATCGACGAGAGGATCCTCGGTGTGGCCGAGATGGCGGACATCGCCTTCTGGCCCATCGCCGTGGACACCAAGTTGAAGGATGTCGAGGCGATGCCTGACAAGAGCATCACCGTCACCCTGTACAATGGCGCCATCAGGAACAGCGAGAACGAACACGTCGCCAAGCTGCTCAGGCAGAAGTCCCAGATCGTGGTGTCCTTCGGCTCCTGCGCCTGCTACGGCGGCATACCCGGGCTGGCCAACGTGACCAACAAGAAGGCCATCATGGACTACGTCTACAACAAGACGTTCTCCAGCGTCAACCCTGAGGGAACCCTCCCTCAGCCCCGGTACGAGGCCCCCGAGGGCGAGCTGGAGCTCCCCGTCATGTACGACACCGTCCTCACCCTGGATGATGTCATCGACGTGGACTACTACATGCCCGGCTGCCCGCCCACCACCGAGCTGATCAACGCGTTCCTGGACGTCGTGGAGAAGCATGTCAAGGAAGGCGCCGAGCTGCCCCCCAAGGGGACCTTCATCGCCTCCCAGAAGACCCTCTGCGACGAGTGCGGCAGGGAGAAGTCGTACAAGACAATCGGCGGCGTCCACCTACCCCACGAGATCGACATCGACCCGGAGAAGTGCATGCTAGAGCAGGGCGTCATCTGCCTCGGACCGGCCACCCGTGCCGGCTGCGGAGCGCAGTGCCTGAACGCCAACCAGCCCTGCCGCGGCTGCATGGGCCCCACCGCTGCCGTCGAGGACCACGGTGGCTCCATGCTGAGCGCCCTGGCGTCCATCTACCGGACCGAGGAGAACGAGACCCAGCTGTCCGAGGATGACATCCTCAAGCTGATGACCGAGATCAAGGACCCCCTGGGAACCTTCTATGCGTTCACCATGCCCAAGTCCATCATCAAGAGGAAGGTCAGCGAGAAGAAGGCGGAGGTATCAGAATGAGCCCAGAGATAACCGATCAGACCTACAAGTCGGAGTCGAAGAGGATAACCATTGACCCCGTCACCCGTCTGGAAGGCCACGGCAAGGTCGAGATCTTCCTGAACGATGAGGGCAATGTTGAGCAGACCTACTGGCAGATCCCTGAGCTTCGCGGTTTCGAGAAGTTCTGCATCGGTCGGTCGGTCGACGAACTGAACAAGATCACGCCCCGTCTGTGCGGAGTGTGCCCGGGCGCTCACCACCTGTGCTCCACCAAGGCGCTGGACAAGGTCTACAAGGTCGAGCCCCCGCCGGCTGCCGTGAGGCTCCGTGAGCTGTTCTACGCCGCTCACTACGTCCACAGCCACATCGCGCACTTCTACGCCCTGGCGTCCGCGGACTTCGTCATGGGCCCTGCCGCCCCCGCCGCCAAGAGGAACATCCTCGGCGTGGTGGACACCGTCGGTCTGGAGATCGGCGGGCAGGTCCTGAAGAACCGCTCCATGGCCCAGAAGGTCCAGGAGATCATCGGCGGGAAGGCCACCCACCCCGTGTGCGGCATCCCCGGCGGTATGTCCAAGCCCCTGGCCGAAGAGGACCGCGCCAAGATCGAGGGCTGGGCCAAGGAGATCGTGGAGTTCGCCAAGTTCACCGTCGGCCTCCTGGACGACGTCGTCCTGAAGAACGAGACCTACCTGAACCTGATCAAGGACCCCAGCATCTACTACCATGAGACCTACTACATGGGCATGGTGGACAAGAACAACAAGGTCAACTTCTACGACGGCGACATCAGGGTCGTCGACCCGTCGGGCAAGGAGTTCGTCAAGTTCAAGCCGGACGACTACCTGGAGCACCTCGGGGAGCACACCGAGCCCTGGTCCTACGAGAAGTTCCCCTTCCTGAAGAAGAACGGCTGGAAGGGCTTCGTCGACGGGCCCGAGAGCGGCATGTACCGCGCTGCGCCACTGGCCCGTATCAACGCCTCCAGCGGCTTCACCACCCCTCTGGCTCAGGAGCAGTACGAGAGGCTGATCGGGTTCTTCAAGGACCTTGGTGTGAACGGCCCCATACACCACACCCTGGTGTACCACTGGGCCAGGGTCATCGAGCTCGTGCACGCGGCCGAGCTGCTGCTGGAATGCGCTCAGGACCCCATCATCACCAGCAAGGACATCAAGAACAAGCCCGGTGTCCCGGGAGAGGGTGTCGGCGTCCTGGAAGCGCCTCGCGGAACTCTCTACCACCACTACGTGGCGGACGAGAACGGCATCGTGCAGGACGTCAACCTGCTCGTGGGCACCACCAACAACAACGGGCCCATCAATATGTCCATCAACAAGGCGGCCAAGGCCCTGATCAAGAACTGGCAGATCTCCCCCGGTATCCTCAACCAGGTGGAGATGGCGTTCCGTGCCTACGACCCCTGCAACTCCTGCGCCACCCACACCCTGCCGGGCAAGATGCCCATCAGGGCGGTGGTCAGGAGGGCCGACGGGTCCGTGTTCCAGGAGATCAGGAACTTCTAAACCCCTTTCACAACCTTTTCCTTTTTTCATATTTTTCGTTCAGCGCCAGCGCTCCGGGCCTACGCTAAAATAGCCATGGATGCGATGACGGGAGCATGCCCAAGCTCGACCTGCGAAAGCAGCTGGGACCGCTGTACGAAGCGCGATCGGAGCCGTCCCTGGTGGAGGTGCCGGCGATGAACTACCTGATGATCGATGGCTCCGGCGACCCCCGGACCGCACCGGAGTACCAGCAGGCGGTGGAGGCGCTGTTCGCCCTATCGTACGCGCTCAAGTTCATGGTCAAGAAGGGCGGCGGACCGGACTACGGCGTCCTTCCGCTGGAGGGCCTATGGTGGGTGGACGACCTGGCCTCCCTGGACCTCGAGCGGAGGGATAACTGGAGATGGACCTCCATGATCATGCAGCCCGAGCCGGTGACCGCGGAGCTGGTCGATAGGGCGAAGGAGGAGGTCCGGAGGAAGAAGCAGCTGCCGTCGTTGGACAGCTTGCGTTTCGAACGCTTCGAGGAGGGCCTCTCGGCGCAGGTGCTCCACGTCGGTCCTTACGCCGAAGAATGGCCCACCATCGAGCGGCTGCATCGCTTCGTCGAGGACAGCGGGTACGAGCTGAGGGACAAGCACCACGAGATCTATCTCAGCGACCCCCCGGCGGTCGGCCCCCGAACGCCTGAGGACCATCCTGAGGCATCCGGTGAGAAGGCGTCAGTGATTGGGCCGGTTGCGGTGGGGGAGCGTCCTGATCCGGGTGGTGCTGCGCACCATGAGGTCGCCGATGGTGCCAAGATAGATGCCGTCGTCAGGTATACCTTCCCGGCCTTGAGGTCCAGCAGGCCGTCGGAGAACAGAGGTCCCAGCAGCTTCCCCCCGGTGATGTTGACCGGAGAGCCTCCCAGGGAGCGGTTGAAGGCGGGGACCATGATGACCTCCTCCGGCACCTCCATGTAACGCTTGCCCGCGTTATCGAGGACAGGAAAACGGACCCAGCAAGGCTCCTTGCTGATGTTGCCCAATGAGTCCTCCAGGGCCACGGTGGGGTGGTTGTGCGCCATGACCAGGTACCGCCGGGACATCACCTCGGGCGATGGCCAAGTGTGGCCGTGGACGAAGCCCACGTCTCCCAGGACGAAGCCGCTGGCCGGATGTACGTTGACGCCCTCGGGCAGGAACTCCTCGATGCTGGTGTCGTGGTTCCCCCTCACCAGGTCCACCGTTCCATAGTGGCGCTGCATCATCTTGATGAACCGGGGGATCTCGGCGTACTCCTGCCTCGAGCTGCCCGGCACCTTGTTCTTGAGGTCGCCAAGCAAAATGATGCGCTCCCGGCCCACGCTGAGGCGGACCAGCTCCCGCTCCATGCGGTGCGTCTGCGATGGGACGTGCACCCCCTTGGAGCGCAGCTCCGATTCCAGCCCTATGTGCAGGTCTCCCACGCATACCGCCTGGGCATCCTCTATCTCCAGGGCCAGGTGGTCGGGGATGGGGCAGGGAACGCTCATGGACCTAACTGAACAGGGCCCAGCGTTTATAATTTCCCTCAAATGCCGTCCCTGAGCCGCTCGAGCAGCCAGCGGGGGAGGTTGGTCCGTTCGAACCGGCGCTCCATCGCCTCGAGGTCGTATTCCACTCGGTGGTTCTCCACCGACCCCTCCTCGGTGTCGACAATGGAATAGCTCGCCCGGGGATCGCCATCCCGGGGCTGGCCCACCGAGCCGGGGTTCACGATGAGTCCGTCAGGAAATCTTTTGGCGTATGGGACGTGCGTGTGGCCCAGCACCAGCACGGAGCATCGGGCCATGCGCAGCAGGCTGGCGCTGGCATCCTCCTCGTACACGTATTCCAGGGGGTCCCGGGGAGAGCCGTGGTATACGCTCATGGCGCGCCGATCAGAGCGCACGGTGGTGTTGGGCGGCATCACGCTCAGCAGCCTCCGGTTGTTGGCGCTCAGCACGCTGGCCGTCCACAGCACCGCATCGGCGGCTTGGGGGTTCATCATGGAGGGGTTGACGTTCAGCACCGCCCGGTCGTGGTTGCCCTGGATGCTGATGATGCGGGCCTCCGCCATCATCTCGATGGTCTCATTGGGGAAGGGGTAATAGCCCACCACGTCCCCGGCGCAGAGCACCCGCTCGACGCCGAGCCGCTCGAGGTCGTCAAGCACCGCCCGCAGCGCCGGAGCGTTAGAGTGGATGTCGGATATGAGCCCCCATCTCATCCTGCCAGAGATGGTTTTCTCGGTATTAACCGCTTCTCAGCTCAATTTCCGGAGGGAGCGGCGCAGCACCTCCGGGATCTGCTCGATGACGTCGGTGGCCATGATCGAGTATCCCAGGCGCTGGAACGCTAGATCTCCTGCCGTCCCGTTGAGGAACGCGGCCATGCGGGCGGCGTTGAAGGGCGAGACCTGCTTGGACAGCAGCGCGACCACCTCTCCCGCCAGGACGTCGCCGGTGCCGGCGACCGACATCCCGGCGTTGCCCGTCCGGTTCAGCTTGGTGGTGACGCCGTCCGATATGATGTCGATGCGCCTCTTGGCCAGTATGGTGAACCCCAGGCTGGCGGCCGCTTCCTTGACCGCCTTCTCGCGCTCCGTATGGTCCCGGGGCAGGGGGGAGCCGGTCAGCGCCTCGAACTCGGCGGCGTGAGGGGTGATGACCCCCTTCTTGCCCTTCAGCACCGACAGGTCGGCCGCCACCGCCGGTATGGCGTCAGCGTCGAGGACCATGGGGCGGTCGCACCGGCTCACGAAGCTGCGCACCGCCTGCATGGTGCTGGGGTCGGTCCCCAGTCCGGGACCTATCAGCACCGCGTCCGACTTGCTGGCCAGGCGCATGCAGTGGTCCACGTCCTCATCGGTGAGGAAATCGCCATGGAGCTTGTGGGTGATCATGTTCGGAGAGTATCCGGCCACCACGTAGAACGCCTTCTCGGGAACGGCCACGCTGACCATGTCCACCCCGGTGCGGTATGCCGCCAGGGCGGAGAGGGCGGGGGCGCCGGTGAACGGCCCTCCGCCGATGATGAGCACCTTGCCGTTCTCCCCCTTGTGAGACTCCTGACCCCTGGAAGGGTAATAGGCGAACTCCCCCGGACCGACGTAGCGGCTGGCCTCCGGCGGGATGCCGATGTCCTGGACGATGATCCTTCCCGAGTTCTCGGGCGTCATGCCCTGCTTGACGTCCGTGAAGGTCACGGTCATGTCGGGGCGGATGGATATGTCGGTGCCCAGGCCGGATGGGACGTCGATCGAGGCCACGAAGGAGCCGGAGCTGTTGATGCGGCCGATGATGGTGCGGTACGGCTCGCGCACATCCGTCAGCGTGCCGGTGCCCAGCAGCGCGTCGACCACTATGTCGTATTTTCCGTAGTCGATCCCCACCGAGGAGGACGCGATGTGCTTTACGCGCTCATACGCGCGCCGGGCGGCCTCGGTGCGGATCTCCGCCGGAGGGCTGGCGAGCACCACCGTCACCTGATTGTCGCGCATCAGGTAGCGGGCGGCCACGAAACCGTCGCCGGCGTTGTTGCCCACGCCGCAGACCACTGCGATCCTCTTCCCGGTGCCCATCTCTCTGATGATGACCTCAGCGGCCGCCTCTCCGGCGTTCTCCATCAGAGCGTCGATCGGTACACCGAGGTACTCGGAGTTAATGTCAAGGACCCTCACTTCCTGGAAGGGGAGCATGGAATGGAGTATAGAGATGAAGTGATTAACCTTTTGGCCGGTCATCGAGCAACATCGACCTGCTGGTCATGCGTCGCCACGCCAAAAACGCTCATTTTTTATATGTGCAACCCATTGGAAGCACAAGGATAAGTGAAGGTCTGTGTCAGACATAAAGAGAATAGTCCTTGACGTCCTGAAACCACACCATCCGGGCATAGTGGAGCTGTCCCAGCACCTTAGCGTGCTGGAGGGCGTGTCCGGCGTGAACATCACAATCATCGAGGTGGACCAGGACACCGAGACCGTGAAGATAACCGTTGAAGGAAACTCTATTGTTTTCGAGGAAGTGGAGAACAGCATCAGCGAGGCCGGGGCTGTCATCCATTCCGTCGACAGCGTGTCCACGGGCAAGCGCCTGGTGGAAGAGGTGGAGACCTCCCAGGACCGCTGAGCCCGCGAGGCGGGCTCATCGAGCGCCGCCCCCTACGCGGGGCGGCCGACATACTTTCTTTTTCGGATCAGCTTGATCAGGGCCAGGATCACTGGCGCTGTATCTTCTGCAGCTCCTGGGCGATCTTGACCAGCAGGGCGGACTTGGGCATGTTGTTCTCCACCAGCAGGAGGCCCTGCTTGTTCCACCATGCGCCTGGATAGCTCTTACCCTCTTCCAGCTTCCATCCCAGGCCCAGTCTTTCCACGGCCTTTACGATGTTCACCATCTGGGGCTCCTGTACCGCCAGGCCCTTCTTGACGCGTCGGCCCTGATCCCGGGTGCGCTGCGCGTCAAAATATTCTGGCCATAGCACCCATGCCTTGTCCGCGTCGAACTCCTTAGCCATGCCAGGAAGAACATGATGGAGCTATTAAATGATTCCATCGGCCCTTGACAGCGTCCGCTCGCACCTAGAACAAATGAAGAATGAGGAAAGGATTGTGGAAGCGATTGCACCGAGCGGCCTACGCTCACTCGGCGATGAGAACGGCGTTGATGGTCCCGTCCTGCCCAGGGCGGGAGGTGATGCGAGCCATCCCGGCATCCGTCTGGATGGTGGCACCCTTGGTAACGATGTTCCTCTGAACATAGTTGGGGTCCGCCGGGTTATGCACGACCTTTACGATCCTGACCCTGGTGACCTTGTTGGTCGCGGGGTCCACGACGTTGGCATAGGCAGCGCTGAGCATCCTGTTCTTCGAGTTACCACCCATGGTGCGGTATTTCCTCAGGCTCTCAGGGCCCAAGTTGGTGAACAAGGGCTCGCGCCCAACCTCGAAACGCCGCTTCTTTCTGCTCTGGACCAAGCGTCCGCCGGTAGGCTTCCGCTTGGACTTTCCGTGCCAAAGTGCCATACTAATCCTCAGCCACTAATTTGACGGCAGTATAAAAGGTTTGCTTCGCCCGGCCGTGGGGCGACCCCCGGTCCGGCTGGGGTTCACTCGATCACCCGGTCTAGAAGGACGCCCTTGATGACATCCCCGATGTCGAGCAGCGCCGAGAAACCGTCCTTGGCGGCCCCCGGGTTCATGAACAGGACCCCATTGTCCTCCACGACCCCGCGGTCCTCGTGCACATGGCCCGATAGGACCACGCGGGGCCGGTACCTCTTGACCAGGTCCAGGATGGCCGTGCTGCCGACGCTCTTGCCACCGGTCACCTTGTCGAGGAAGCCGTACGCCGGGCAGTGCAGCACCATGACGGCGCCCTCCTCCATCAGGGGGCCCAGCTTCTCGGCGATGTCCTCCTCCTCCAGTTCGAAAGGGGTGTCAAAGATGGTGGGGTTGGAGCCGCCCAATCCGATGAACGTCATCCCTCCCACCTCCGCCTTTCTCTGGTGCAGCGAGGTGGCGGCCCTCTCGATGTATCCGACCACGGCCGGTGGATCGCAGTTGCCCGGCACGGCGTAGGCCGGCAGGTCCAGGGAGCTGAGGAACTCCTCCGCCCAGTCCGCCGGGCTGAAGTTGACGATGTCGCCCAGGACGATGAAGGCGTCCGCCTCATGCTCCCTCGCCAGACGATTGGCCCAGGCAATGGTGCGGTTGCTGCTATGCACGTCGGAAAGCACCAGGAATCTCATGTCCACGATTATGGCGTCCGTGTGCTTTACTCTTTCTCATAGGCCTAGCGCGCCCAGGCCCAGGTCCTGGTACATGATCAGGTAGGTGGCGAGATAGCCCAGGATGGCCCCGGTGTTGAGGAACGGCAGTCCGGCCTGGGGCTTGCCCCGCATGACGTACCTTAGCAGTAGGAGGTAGCCGAGGAGGCCGCCCACGATGGTCCCCAGCGCCACCCACAGGTTGGACGTGAGGAGGAACGAGGCGGTCGCCGGAAGGTAGATCGATGCCGACACGGTCAGGATGCCCGGGATCACGGTGTCGCCCACGCCCATGAAGAAGGCGTCCCTCTCCTGCCCATCCCGTCGGGTCAAGCTGCCCTCCTCCCCCAGATCGTCCATGGAGAACCCCTCTCGGTTGGGCACCACGAACATCACCGGCAGGCGCATGGGGGTCACCCCTTCGGCCAGGGCCACCATGTGCTTCGTCTTGTACACGGCGATGGCATCGTACGCGGGCCATGATGATCAGCAGGATCATCACCGGCAGTATTCCCAGGGCCATGCCGAGGATGGCAGTTATGCCGACGGCCAGGATCAGCCCCACGGCGTTGATGATGTACCATTCCCCGCTCTTCGCCAGCGCGACCATGAGCACGACCGCCAGGGCGATGGCCCCTATGAGGGATGGCCAGCCGGTGGCATCGGGATCGAGCGAGAGCTCCACCTCCAGCAACAAGGGGGTGAACACGTACAGCAGGGTGACGAAGATGGCGATGTAGAAGATCGTCTGCAGGATCCTCCGCCTTCCGATCCTGATCAGGACGAGCATGATGCCCGTCATCACCAGCACCATGACGATGTAGATGAGCGGATTGACCGGGTCGTTGGGGTCCGGGAAACCCACCATCTGGGGCAGGAACAATGGTGCCAGAAGGACCGCGCCAACCTGCACGACAACATAGAAAAGGGCCATCGTCACGACTGGGTGGGGCCGCATCGAGCGAATTATGCAACTGCGAGTTAATAACCATGCCGAAGGGTCCGGACATAGTATTATAAATCCTACGGACGTGGAAAGGAGCGTGAATGGAGAAGACATGTCCTTCTACGGGCAGAGGCTCGAGAAGGCCAAGGACCTGGCGGACATATTCGAGATAGTGAAGGATGCCGTGAGGGCCAGGTTGGGAATGTCCCGCGGCGGCCTGATGCTAGGGCTTGCCGAACTGGGCGGAAGCCCCCAGGGATGGATCGGCGGCCTGTACCCGGTGGCTACCAACGTCATCGTGATGAACAAGGGGCCCATGCAAAGGATCCTGGAGCAGTCGCCGGAGCTGTACAAGCCATATTGCTTCCACATCCTGCTGCACGAGTACATCCACGCGGTCGGTTACATGGACGAGGCTCTGACCCGGCGCAAAGCGCTCGAGGTCTCGGAGGCGTTGTTCGGAAAGGACCATCTGACCACCAGGATGGCGGCCGACATCATGCAATTCTTCCCCGCGCTGGCCTACCCGGCGCCGATGCCGGCCCCCCAGGGAATGGACATGGAGCTGGTGAAGGGCTTCGACCGCTCGAGCGCCAGCTACATCTACTAGGCCGGCGCCGGAAAACCTCTTCGACGGGCGCGGCCGCCGTCCCGCCCGCCCGTTCGTTCCCTATTTTCGTGCCCAAAGATCGCGTCGCTGCCCCCTAATATATTATATCTATATCTCCTCGGGGTCGTAACACAACTCGGCGGTCTCGGAAACTCTCGCCGAAGAAAATCGTAACGATAGATGCCCACAGCAATCTATTTATATCACTTGTGTTTTCGTGGGAATAGCAAGGATGTGGCACAAACACAAGAACACATCCTTCTGGAACGCGGCTTTTGCCTGTTCGGAAGCTTTATATACCTGGCTTGCATAGCTGGGAAAGCTCACTGGGAGACCGAGAAACATGATCTCCCGGGACGAACAAGCAACCCTTGATGCGAGGTATTATATACCAGATACGCATTGATGGGAAAGCTGCGAAAACACAGCAACCGATGCTGCGAAACGGTCCTGAGCGACGGTCGAAAGGCCGGCTATGATGCGATCGTATCCAAAGCTTCGGACAAAAGACATGGAGAACTAAGATCTCCGCCAATCAGGCGTGCCCTCTTGGTTCTGACGCTCGATGCAATGATACCATCCCAATAATATCAGCGTGGTATCGCTGGTGAAACTTATAGATCCTGCCGATTCAATAAAGTGTGTAGTCCTTATGGCAATTACGGTTGCCAACGGAATTGATTCCGGTTGATCCTGCCGGCGGCCACCGCTATTGGAATACGATTAAGACATGCGAGTCGAGAGACATCTGGTCTCGGCGAACCGCTCAGTAACACGTGGATAACATGCCCTAAGGTGGGGGATAATCTCGGGAAACTGAGGATAATACCCCATAGGTCTTCTATGCTGGAATGCTCGAAGGCCGAAAACTCCGGTGCCTTAGGATTGGTCTGCGGCCTATCAGGCAGTAGTGGGTGTAATGGACCCACTAGCCCGTGACGGGTATGGGCCTTGAGAGAGGGAGCCCAGAGATGGACTCTGAGACATGAGTCCAGGCCCTACGGGGCGCAGCAGTCGCGAAAACTTCGCAATGGGGGCAACCCCGACGAGGGAATTCCAAGTGCCAGCACTTTGTGTTGGCTGTTCTCTTGTCTAAAAAACAAGAGGAGTAAGGGGCGGGTAAGACGGGTGCCAGCCGCCGCGGTAATACCCGCGCCCCAAGTGGTGGTCGATATTATTGAGCCTAACGTCCGTAGCCGGTCTTTTAAATCCTTGGGTAAATCGGGCAGCTTAACTGTCCGACTTCCGAGGAGACTGGAAGACTTGGGACCGGGAGAGGTCAGAGGTACTTCTGGGGTAGGGGTAAAATCCTGTAATCCTGGAAGGACCACCGGTGGCGAAGGCGTCTGACTAGAACGGATCCGACGGTGAGGGACGAAGCCCTGGGGCGCAAACGGGATTAGATACCCCGGTAGTCCAGGGTGTAAACGCTGCGGGCTTGGTGTTGGGGGTCCTTTGTGGGCGCCCAGTGCCGGAGAGAAGTTGTTAAGCCTGCTGCTTGGGGAGTATGTCCGCAAGGATGAAACTTAAAGGAATTGGCGGGGGAGCACCGCAACGGGAGGAGCGTGCGGTTCAATTGGATTCAACGCCGAAAAACTCACCAGGAGCGACGGATATATGAAGGTCAAGCTGATGACTTTACCTGATTTTCCGAGAGGTGGTGCATGGCCGTCGTCAGTTCGTACCGTAAGGCGTTCTCTTAAGTGAGATAACGAACGAGACCCTCACCTTTAATTGCTAGTCTCTTCTCCGGAGGAGGCGCACATTAAAGGGACCGCTGGCGCTAAGCCAGAGGAAGGTGAGGTCAACGGTAGGTCCGTATGCCCCGAATCTCCTGGGCAACACGCGCGCTACAAAGGACGGGACAATGGGCTTCCACACCGAAAGGTGGCGACAATCCTGAAACCCGTCCATAGTTCGGATTGTGGGCTGTAACCCGCCCACATGAAGCTGGATTCCGTAGTAATCGCCTGTCAACATCAGGCGGTGAATATGCCCCTGCTCCTTGCACACACCGCCCGTCAAACCACCCGAGTTGGGTTTCAGTAAGGATATCTCTAATTGGGGTCTTCGAACTGAGATTCAGCAAGGAGGGTTAAGTCGTAACAAGGTATCTGTAGGGGAACCTGCAGATGGATCACCTCCTACGTAATATACGTAAATGCAAGGAAAGGCAATCGTTGTCTTCCTGACCGATTCCTGGTAGGACTATAAGCACCAAAATGCATCGAGCGTCATTGTCTAGCTTTTTGTCATTTTCCCATGTTCTAGAGCCATCGCTCTTTTTCGTCTTGAAAGATCTCTCTAGCATTCTTCGCTGGATCGCTGTCGAGATCTTGCATCGGGCATCTTCTGGTCGGCGATGATCCCGTTCGCCGCGGTCTTGAGCCAAGCTAGCGCGATGACAAATGTCATTAACTCGGCCTTCTCAGGTCGCATCGATAACATGCAGACCACTGTAGGGAAGAACCGGGAGGTCGCCAAGGCCTACTTCGACGCGCTGGGGGCGGGGGACATGAAAAGGCTCTCCACGATCTTCGCCGACGACATCGTCTGGCATCAGCCAGGCACGGGCGCCCTGTCCGGCACGTATCGCGGCCTGGACGAGGTGTTCTCGCTGTTCAAGAAGTTCATGGAGAGGAGCGACGGCAGCTTCCGGATCGACGAGGTGGGAGACATAATGGAAAATGGCGACCTCGTCTCGGTCGTTCTCCACTTCTCGGCCCGCCGGGCCGGGGCGGGCATCTCCATGCAGGGGGTCGATGTGATGCGCATCGACAATGGCAAGCTGGCCGAGGTATGGCTGTTCTCGTCCGATCAGGAGGCTGAGGACCGGTTCTGGAGCGAGTGAGCCGCCTTCAAAATATCAACGTCCCAGACCATGGCGGTCGGCGCCCCGCTCCTTGGGCCAATTCTTGGTCCAGACAGGCTCTTGAGGGACTGGCATGGACTGGCTCCATGGGGCCGCCGACGACTAAGAAAGGATAAAATACGTACCTAGTATATGGGCGGTTCCCATGGAGACGATGAAATATATTTTCGTCACTGGTGGAGTTATTTCTGGCCTTGGAAAAGGCATCACTGCATCATCGATCGGCCGCCTGCTGAAATCCCGCGGCCTCAATGTCACTGCCGTGAAGATCGATCCATACCTTAACATCGACGCTGGCACCATGAACCCCTTCGAGCACGGCGAGGTTTTCGTGCTGGAGGATGGAGCGGAGGCCGACCTCGACCTCGGCAATTACGAGAGGTACCTGGACATCAACCTGAAGAAGGACCATAACATCACCACCGGCAAGGTCTATCGCACCGTCATAGAGAAGGAGCGGGCCGGGGAGTATCTGGGCAAGACCGTTCAGATAATCCCCCACATCACCAACGAGATCAAGCGCCGGATAAGGGCCGTGGCCGAGGACTCCGGCGCTGACGTGTGCATCGTGGAGCTCGGAGGGACGGTGGGCGACATCGAGTCCATGCCCTTCCTCGAGGCGGTCCGGCAGATGAACAGCGAGATGGGCCGAGGGCAGAACTGCCTGTTCGTGCACACCACCCTGGTGCCGGTCATGGGGGCGGTCGGAGAGCCAAAGACCAAGCCGACGCAACATTCGGTGAAGGAGCTGCGCGCCATCGGTATCCAGCCCGACATCATCGTGGCGAGGTCGTCCGCGCCGCTGGAATATTCAATAAGGAAGAAGATCTCCTCGTTCTGCGATGTGGCGCTGGAGGCCGTCGTCTCCACTCCCGACGCCAAGTCGATCTATGAGGTCCCGATCATCTTGGAGGAGCAGGGCCTCACCGACTACATCCTCCGCCGTCTGGGCTTCGACGCCCCGGAGAAGGACCTGAAGGAGTGGCGGGAGTTCCTCGACCGCATACTGTACTCCACGGAAACGGTCCGCATCGCCCTGGTCGGCAAGTACACGGAGCTGGCGGACGCGTACCTGTCCCATCTTGAGGCGTTCCACCATGCCGGGGCCGAGCTCAAGACCAAGGTGGACATCCGCTTCTTCGACTCCGAGCTGGTGGAGAAGAACGGCATCTCCAAGGAGCTGGCATGCTGCGACGGCATCCTGATCCCTGGAGGCTTTGGCTCGCGCGGCACCGAGGGAAAGATCGCCACGGCCCTGTTCGCCAGGGAGAAGGGCATACCCTTCCTGGGCGTCTGCCTAGGGTTCCAGATCGCCACCATCGAGATCGCCCGCAACGTGCTGGGGCTGCCGGATGCCCACAGCACCGAGTTCAAACCGGAGTGCGAGACCCCGGTGATCGACATACTGCCGGAGCAGAAGGGCGTCCTGACCATGGGCGGTACCATGCGGCTCGGTTCGCAGAAGGTGTTCGTCAAGGAGGGCTCGGCCGCCCACCAGTTGTACGGAAGGACAGAGATCGCCGAGCGCCACCGCCACCGCTATGAGGTGAACCCCGACTACATCGACCGGTTGGAAGAAGCCGGATGGAAGTTCACCGGCCGCTCGGACGACGGGGTCAAGATGGAGATCGGCGAGCTGGAGGGGCACCCCTTCTACATGGCCGCCCAGTTCCATCCGGAGTTCAAGTCCCGGCCCAGGAAGCCGTCCCCGCTGCATCTCGGACTGGTACAGGCGGCCCTGGAGTACAAGAAGGCCCAGGAGAACCGCCGCAGCGAGCTCTGAGCAAACCCCTTCCCCCGCAGAGGGTGCCGTCCCGAACTCGATTGGGCGGCCCCTTTTTTCATGAAATGAATGGCCGACTCATCACTTCGTCGCCGCTCGATCACCGTAATGATTCACTTAAGCATCATATAATTCCATTAGGTAATTTTTTACAGTAGCAATCGGTTTGTATTACGTTAACCGACCATTCTCGACCTCAAAGGCGAATGGAGGAACACAGGAGGAGAAACTATGGCAAGTGAAATGACACCAACACGTAGAGTACTCTCTGCCATTTTAGGGGGAAGAGTGGATTATGTCCCACCCGCAAATCCTCTGGCGCAGACGACCAACGAGCTTATGAAGTTCGCGAACGCCGAGTGGCCAAAGGCCCATTATGACTCGAAGATGATGGCCGATCTGGCGGCGGCGCCCTTCGAAGTGTGCGGCATCGAAGCCGCTCGGCCCCAGTTCGACATCTCCCTTGAGGCAGAGGTACTTGGATGCAAGCTAGATTGGAACAAGCCGGACAGGCCCCCCGTCATGGCCCCAGCATATACCGACCCTAAGGAGATCACCTGGCCCGACAACCTGGAGGAAACGGGACGTATCCCGTATGTGTTGGGCGCGATCGATATATTGCACAGGAGGTACGACGGAGGGCTGCCGATCCTACCTGTCCTGACCGCTCCGTTCACGGTCGCTGGACATATCGCAGGGGTGGAGAACTTGGTCATGATGACCGTGACCGATCCAGACAAAGCGCACGCATTCATCAGCGCGGCCTGCGACTTCTGTATCGAGTACGGAAAGCTGCAGGCCTCGTATGGCGCCCACGCCCTCTTCCCTGCCGACCCTTCAGCATCGGGCGACCTGATCTCGGGGGAGACCTACAAGGAATTCGTTCTACCCTACCATAAGAGGATGGCTGCGGAGATCAGCATTCCGCAGATCCTCCACATCTGCGGCAACACCAGCGAACTGCTCCCTTACGTCCGAGAGAGCAATCTGGACTGTTTCTCGTTCGATAACGTGCCAGTATGGTACGTGCGCAAGGCGCTGGGCAACCGCATGTCCATACTGGGTAGTCTGGACGTCATCGACCTGATGCCCAATGGGACTCCCGAGCAGGTGTATGCCCGGACGGTGGAATGCATCCGCCAGGGGGTGGACATCGTAGGTTCGTCGTGCGATGTGTCCTACGGAACGCCGCTGGAGAATCTGAAGGCATTTGTGAGAGCATGCAAGGAAACACCCATACCGGACTATGATGACATCGAGTCCATGGTCAGGGAGATAGGGGCGGGTAAAGCAAGGCGGATGAAGGCCGAGAGCCTGGGAGGTGGTCAGTAATGGTCAGGCACATGGACCTTCTGGCAGAGGAGCTGTTGGAATTCCGGGAGAGGGACCCCGCACGCTACAGGCGGCTTATCCAAGAGGGCATGCTCGCCGAACTTGGCTTCGAGATCGGTTCCAAGAGCGCAAAGGTCGGCACCATAGAGGAGGTCAAGGCTAAGCACCGCCCCCGAGATGCCATGTATGCTTCGATCTCCGACGCGGTCATAGCAGGCAACCGGAGCAAGGTGGAGGAGCTGGTGGCGGCATCCATCGCCCAGGGCAAGGACCCATTGGACGTGGTCACCAACGCGCTCATGCCCGGCATCCAGACCCAGTGCGAGCTATACGACCGCGGGGACGCCTTCGTCCCGGAGATCCTGATGTCCAACAATGCTATGCAAGGCGGCATCAAGCTCGCTCAGGAGAAGCTGGGAGATGTCCCGACGAAGGGCAAGATCGCCTCCTTCGTTGCCGAGGGCGACCTCCACGATATCGGGAAGAACATCGTGGTCGCCATTCTCAGGGCCAACGGCTTTGACGTTCTGGACCTGGGAAGGGACGTGGCGGCCGATACGGTCGTGTCGGCGGTCAAGGAGAAGGGCCTACAGATGGTCAACGGCTCCACCTTGATGAGCACCACCAAAGCAGGACTGAAGAAAACGGCGGAAACGCTGGAAGAAGAGGGACTTAGCGTTCCGATCGCATGCGGAGGCGCGGCGGTGTCGAGGAGCTATGTGGAGACATTCGGCAACTCCATCTATGGAAGGTCCCCGCTGGACGCAGTGAAGATCGCCACGGAGGTATGCTCAGGGAAGGACTGGAAGGAAGCAAGGAAGACGCTCCATTAGAGCGAAACCCCTTCCCTTTTTTCTTGATAGCATGTACGCGGTAGGCATCGATGTCGGAGGCACCTACACCGACGGAGCCCTCATAGAGCTGCCTGCAAGGGCCGTTCTAAGGGTTGCCAAGGTGCCCACCGATCCGGGCGATCTCGCGGGGAGCGTGCTGAGGTGCTTCCACTCACTATCCGTCCCCGCCCCTTCCCTGTTGTCGCGCTTCTGCGTATCGACGACGCTAGCCACAAACACGATGGTCGAAGGGACGAAGAAGGACGTGTGCGCGATATGCATCGGGCTCAGGCCGAGCCGGCCCATAGACTATGCCAACGAGGTAGTGTCGATCGACGGAGGCCACGACGCTTCTGGAAACGAGGCTAGTCCGTTGGACCTGTCGACGCTGACCTCGGCGATGGCCCACGTGAAAAGCAGCTCCTTTGCCATATCCGCCCGTTTCGGGGTGAGGAATCCCGAGCATGAGGTCATGGTCGCCAACGAGGTTCTCAGGGTCCGTCCGACCGCCACGGTGGTCCGCGGGAGCGAGCTGGTAGGGGTCCTGGGCATGGAGGAGAGACTGTTCCTGGCGGCCAAGAACGCCGAGCTGATCCATGTCATGAGGGGGCTGATCAGGGCGATCGGCTCGGTGACCAAGGTCCCCGTCTCCTCGACCTACGTTCTAAAGGGGGATGGAAGCCTCATATCGAGCGAGGAAGCCGCCCTGAGGCCAATAATGACCGTTCTGTCGGGACCAGCGGCGAGCGTCGTTGGCGGGAGCTTGCTCTCCGGGTCAAGGGACGCCCTTGTGATCGACATTGGTGGCACCACGACCGACATCTCGCTCATCGCGAACGGACGGGTCAGATTGGCGGAGGAGGGGGCGATGGTGGGCGGCGCCCGGCTGAGGGTTCCGGCAATCGACATAACCACCATCGCCCTGGGCGGCAACACCGAGATCTATTGCGATGACAGGCGCCCGAGACTGGGCCAGAGGGCCATCCATCCCATGTGCCTGGCCCCGGACGCGCCCCGGCAGATGAAGGATCGCTCCTTCCTGTTCCCGGTCCCCGGTAAAGTATACGGCATCACGCCCGTCGACCTGTTCCGGGCCAGGGGCCGCAGCGATCATGGTGACAAAGGGATCGCGACCGTTGCCTTGGCCGCCCTGGCTCAGGCCTGCGACCTCTCGATCGATGAGCTGTTCGAGTCGTTGGAGGACGCGATACGCTACCGGCTGCTGCGGTCGCTGTCCGCCGCTCTGACCGGAACGATGCTTCCCGAGGGCGGAGATGCAGATGCACTATTGAAGGGTGGACCTCATCTCCGCACGGTGCTGAGGATCGGGGTCCCCATCGTGGGGATCGGCGCCCCCGTCCGCCCCTTCCTCGATCTGCTCAAGGGAAGGGTGGAGTGCGAGATTATCGTGCCGGAGCATCACGAGGTCGGCAATGCCGTGGGCGCGGTATGCACAAACGTGTTCGTGCGCAAGGAAGTGGCGGTCAGGTGTGAACCTCGCATGATGCAGGGGGAGGAGGTGATGACCTTCAGCGTTACCATGCCCGACGGGCAGAGAACGTTCCAAAGCCGCGATGATGCCGTGGAGTTCGCGATGGCCGTCGGGACCTCAGAGGTGCGAGACTACATGGAACGCAGTCGCGCGAGGAAGTACCAGACGAAGGTGGATGTCAGGGACATCACCTATCAGGAGTACGGCCTCCGCAAGGTGGCCGAGACGGTGGTGACCGTGACCGCGGAGGAGCAATGAGCCAGGGCATATCGATCGACATCGGGACCAGTGGGATCAGGGGACAGCTTCTGGACCTGCAGCGCAAGAAGGTCGTCAGGACGTGCATAATGTCCCACAATCCCCTTCCCGGAGCCAATGTCATGGACCACCTGGACTTCGCCATGGAGCGCGGGCCCGCATTGGCCCACGAGATATTGGTGGGGGCGGTTCGACGGTTGATCGAGGCGCTGAGGGCCGACCGGCTCGAGCGCATCGCGGTGTGCGGGAATCCCATACAGCTCTCGCTGTTCGAGGGCATCGAGGTTCGGGACCTGGCATTTGCTGGAGAGAACAAGCTGAGATCTCAGGGCATAACCTCTCCGGACCGAAGCGGGCACATCGTGAGCGGGGACGCCATCGGCCTGGGGAAGTGCGTGGACGTGATCATCCCTCCCGCCATTCGGCACGAGATCGGCGCCGATGCCCTGGCCATGATGTACAAGTCGGGCTTCCTGGACTCTGACATGTGCATGGTCACGGACTACGGCACCAACGCGGAGATGGCGTTAAAGGTCGGCGACGAAGTCTTCACCGGTTCGGCCGCCGCGGGCCCGGCCATCGAGGGACAATCGATCACCGCTGGCATGCTCGCCTCCCCCGGAGCGATTAGCGATCTCGTCCAGACTCCCGAGGGGTGGCGGACGATGGTGCTGGACGAGAGGCTTGAGCCCCAGGAGGGGGCGCTCATCAGCCTCAGGGGCAACACCATGAAATCGAGGGGGCGCCGGGCCGAAGGCATCACCGGCACGGGGGTCATCGCGCTCGTGTACGCAGGACTGGTCTCGGAGCGGATAGCCCTACCCCACATCACCGGGGGGGACATCATGCTCGATCGTGGGATCCGGTTCAACGGGGCGGACCTAATGGAGGCGGGCAAGGCCATTGGAGCGATCAGGGCCGGACACCTCACTCTCATGGACCGGGCGGGAATGGACCCGAGTATGTTAGGAACGATGTACATGGCGGGGGCCAGCGGGACATACGTCGATGCGGCCAAGGCGTGGTCGGTCGGCATGGTGCCAGCATCCGCCAGGCGGATAGTGCAGATAGGAAACACCTCCTTGGAACTGGCAAAGGACCTCGCCATCGATCCGGGACTGATCGACCATCTGAACGATATAAGGGAGCGGCTGCTCGCTCATCATGTCATGTTCGCATCCTCTCCGGTGTTCAGCAACATCTACGTTCAGGAGCTGGCCTACTGGACCGAGGGGATGTCCTGGGAGCGCTATCTCCGGAACCTGGACCTTGCGGATATCCGTGTCCCGACCGCCCGATGCCCGGCACCGGAGATCGAGCGGCAGAGAAGGACGGACATCTGGGACATAGGCGGCTCGCTCACGACCATCGAGCCCTCGATCCACCTCAGCGGTTCCTGGGACTGCGACCGATGCCGACAATGCATCCGGGCCTGCCCGGAGGGTGCGATATCGTTCAGAGATGACAAGTTCATCATCGATGCCGGGAGGTGCCTGGGCACCGCGTGCAGACGATGTGAGGGAGCATGCCCTCGTCAGGTCTTCTCCTACGCTAGCATGGGGCTTGAAAGGACTAGCTAAACCTCTCGCCCCTCATCGAGCCGAAACATCGCTGGCCACGCCAGCGTTTGTCCGGCCAGCGAATAGCTATGTTTATATCAACGGAGTAGGTTGAGTGGTTGATTACCATGGCCGATGACGATTACCTATCATTGCTGGGGAGGGCAAAGGAGAAGCTCCCCGAGACCATCGAGAAGCACGAGAGGTTCGTAGTTCCCGAGCCCGATGTGCTCCAGGAGGGGAAGATCACCGTGGTCCGCAACTTCGGAGCCATCATCGACGCTCTGCGCAGGGAGCCGGACCACCTGCTCCACTATCTATTGAGGGAGCTGGGCACGCCCGGGCAGATCGAGGGACAGAGGCTCGTCCTCAAGGCCAAGATCACTCCGGTGCAGATCAACGACCGCATCACCAGCTACACCGAGACGTTCGTGCTGTGCTCCGAATGCGGCAGGCCCGACACCCACATCAACAAGGAAGGCCGCACCCTGGTCCTGGAGTGCGAGGCCTGTGGCGCACACCGCCCCGTGAGGGTCCGCCGCGCCGTCCGGGCCGACGAGAAGGAAGGGCTCAAGGAGGGCGGGGTCTACGAGGTCATGGTGGAGGACGTCGGCCGAAAGGGCGACGGAGTGGCCAAACTGGACAAGTATATCATCTACGTTCCCGGCGCCGCCAAGGGCGCCCAGGTCAAGGTGAGGATCCAGAAGATCTCCGGTAACGTGGCCTTCTCCGTTCTGGACAACTCCTGAGAGCGCTTCGACCCTGCGAGCCGCCCTCTCGGGGCGCAAGGCCGCCGGCCGAGCGCCCCTCCGCCCGCTTTCCCTGCCAGCAAGGCCGGGCGGGCAAGAAAACATTTAAGAATCTTCTCACCATCTTGTGGCCCGAGCGGAGGTAGCCCAGCCTGGCAAGGCGCAGGATTGCTAATCCTGTGTCCGCGAGGACTCGGGGGTTCAAATCCCCCCCTTCGCACTTCTTTCTCATACGATCCGGCCACTGTCGATCAGCAGCCTCGTTAGATGTGCGCCTCGTCGGGGCCCGATGGTCCATGGATCGGACGCCCCCGGCGCCCGCCATGCCGCTCCTAGTATACTGCCATGGATCAGCCCCACGTCGCCCAGGGCGAACTTCCCCTCGAGCGGAGAAGGCTCAGCACGAAGGCCGCCACGACCGCCACCGCGGCGATGATGGACGCCGTGACGATGGTGGGATTGCCGCTCTGATTTATGGCGATGCCTGCCAGCGCCCACACGATCACCGCACCGTAGGCCACGTCGCGCCGGTCGAAGGCGTTCACCGCCGTGATGATCACCACCAGCGATAGCACCACGATGGCCCAGATCTCCGGGGCTATGCCGAAGCCGTCCCATTCGATCGACACCAGCATGGCCGAGATGTTCGCCACGGTGGCCACGGTGATCCACCCGAGATACACGCTGAACGGCAGATGGACGGCCAGCCTCTCCGTCGTCGTGACCTTCTCCTTGCCGACCCCCAGACGAACGTAGATGGCGATCAGGGAGCCCAGGAGCAGGAGCATTATGACGACCGATGCCAGCAGGGCCTCGTACTGCCAGGCGAACAGCCAGAGCACGTTGAGCGCGCTGCTCACCACGAAGAGCACGCCGATGCGTTCGTACGGGGACCTCAGCCGTGGCCGCACCGCCATCTGATAGACGATGAACACGGCCAACAGGAGGTATATCAGGCCCCAGATGGCGAAGGTGAATCCCACCGGCGTCACCAGCGAGGGGTTGGCGTTCGAGATGGCCGCGGTCTGCTGCCCGCCGATCAGGTCGGTGCTCCCCGCCAGCGCGTTGACGGCGATCATGATGACGTACGCCACGGCGTTCGCCACGCTCAGCATGGTGATGTTTCCCGGCCTCATGGACATCGCCCCTTGCTACTTTGAGCGAGCAGAATATAAACAAAACGCATCGCCTCCCGACCGCCATGTGCGTCTGGTCTCGCCCTCGTTGACTGTTCAAAATGAGCGAGAAGACGTCATTTTCTATCCAATTTAACACCTCGAAGGCATAATGTTAAAAATAATGCATCATCTACGGGCGCCAATGAGCCAAGACGCCTCGTTGAGCCTTAACCCCCCTGGTCTCATTTCTCAAGAAGTCTCCCAGGGAGTTCACCAAGGCCGACATCATCAGCTTCGTAGAAGCCCATGAGATTGAACTGATAAACTTCCGCTATCCGGCCAGCGACGGACGGCTCAAGACGCTGAACTTCGTTATCACCGACCGGGACTATCTCGAGCAGGTCCTCTCCTCCGGCGAGAGGGTGGACGGCTCCAACATCTTCCCCCAGTTCCTGCACTCGGGATCCAGCGACCTCTATGTCATCCCGCGCTTCAGGACCGCCTTCATGGACCCCTTCAACGAAGTGCCCACCCTCTGCTTCCTCTGCTCCTTCTACGACAAGGACGGGAAGCCCGCCGAGATATCGCCGGAGCACGTGCTCCGGAAGGCCAGCGAATCGTTCACCAAGACCACCGGCATGAAGTTCCAGGCCATGGGGGAGCTCGAGTTCTACGTCATAGGGGACAAGGACGACCTCTTCCTGGCGGAGGACCAGCGCGGCTATCACGAGTCGGCCCCGTTCACCAAGTTCGAGAGCTTCCGCACCGACTGCATGCTCGCCATAGCCCGGGCCGGTGGACACATCAAGTACGGCCACTCCGAGGTGGGCAACTTCACCCTGGGCGACAAGATCTACGAGCAGAACGAGATCGAGTTCATGGTCACCGACGTGGAGCAGGCGGCGGATGAGCTGGTCATCGCCAAGTGGATCATTCGCAACATGGCCTACAATTACGGGCTGGACGTGACGTTCGCCCCCAAGATCACCGACGGGAAGGCCGGTAGCGGCATGCACGTGCACACCCGCGTGGTGAAGGACGAAAAGAACCAGTACGTGGAAGGCGGCCGCCTCAGCGATGTCGCGAAGACCGCCATCGCGGGATTCATGACCTGCGCCTCCTCCCTGACCGCCTTCGGCAACACCAACCCCACCTCCTACTTCCGGCTGGTGCCGCACCAGGAGGCGCCGACGTCCATCTGCTGGGGCGACCGCAACCGCTCCGTCCTGGTGCGGGTCCCCCTGGGATGGACTCACCGCACGGACATGGTGGCCGACGCCAATCCCCTGGAGCGGCCGACGGACATGGACATGTCGGAGAAGCAGACCGTGGAGTTCCGCTGCCCTGACGGCTCGGCCGATGTGTACATGTTGTTGGCCGGCCTCACGGTGGCCGCCCGCCACGGCTTCGAGATGAAGGATGCCCTGGCGGTCGCCGACCGGACCTACGTCGATGTGAACATCCACCATGCTGAGAACCATGACAAGCTGATGTCGCTGGGCCAGCTCCCTGCGTCCTGCTTCGAATCGGCCGCGGAGCTGGAGGCGCACCGGGAGATCTACGAGCGCCACGGCGTGTTCCCGTCGTCCATGATCGACGCGGTGATCAAGCACCTCCGCTCCTTCGACGACCGGACGATCCGCGACGAGATACGGGCGGACCCGGAGAAGGGCTCCCGCCTGGTGAGGCAGTTCTTCCATTGCGGATGAACTGCTGGATGACATGAACGCCGGGGGCCGGCGCGCCGGCCCCGACCTTTTCAATGGGCGACCGGGTCCGGCACGCCTCCCTCCCCCGAGGGGCGCCTACCCCCCGGAATTCTTCTTATAAAAGCAAAATTCGAACATGTTTGGCTTATAGTAGTTTGCGGTTCATTGGTGCGGGTATTGCCATTAGCAACAGGTACACTATTCAGAACATAGTCGCGTCGGCCGCTTTGGGCCGGGAGCTTGACCTGAACCATTTGGCCACTTCGATGGAAGGGGCGGAGTATGACCCCGCGGTCTTCCCCGGCCTTGTATATCGGGTGAAGAACCCCAAGGCTGCGGCACTTCTGTTCCGCAGCGGCAAGCTGGTGTGCACCGGGGCCAAGGACAGGGATCAGGTGACCAAGGCGGTGGAGCTGGTCGTGGACGCCATCCGGGCCGCCGGGGTCCCCGTGGATGACTACCCCGAGGTCACCGTCCAGAACATCGTGGCGTCGGCCGATCTGGGAAGTCCCGTGAACCTCTCCTCGACCGTCATATCCCTGGGCCTGGAGAAGGTGGAGTACGAGCCGGAGGTGTTCCCTGGCCTGGTGTATCGCCTAGACAACCCCAAGGTCGTCATGCTGCTGTTCGGCTCCGGACGGCTGGTGTGCACCGGCGCCAAGAAGCCCAGCGACGTGGAGAAGGCCATCGACCACATCGAGGCGGAGCTTCGCGCGTCCGACCTGTTGCGCTGAGCCTGGTGTGCTCGCGAGGCGCTAGGGGGAGCGGCGGCAAGCCCTAAAAAAGGAAAAAGGGCGGGGCCTAGGCCCCCTTTTTATTTAGATCTCCCCCTGAACCACAGCGCCGCACCCAGCGCGGCCACGACGACCACCACCAGTGCGATGGGGAGGGCCAGCGCGCCAAGGTCCAGCGGTACGCCGTCCCCGGTGTCCGCTCCGCCGGCGGCGGCTCCGCCGTCACCTTGGGCGGCAGGGACGAAGAGGTAGATGTCCACCCTGTTGTTGGTCTGCTCCATGAAGTACAGGGCCGTCGAGCCGTTGTCGTCGCGCGCCTGCAGCACCTCTTCCAGGGAGGACGCCTCGCTGGCGTTCTGGCCCATGGACAGCATGTTCTTCACCCCGCCGGCGTTCGTCACGGACAGTCGATCGGTGTGCACCGCCACGATGTTGCCGGCCAGCTCCTTCGGGAGCGGCAGTTCCCAGTCGCCCATCTTCAGCGACCAGGGGGACGATCCCAGGTCCACCTCGCGGTATGCCGTGAGGTCGTAGATGGCGCCATCGTCCCTGGCCAGCACCCAGTATTCGGCCAGGACGTCGGCCGGGAGCGCGCTCAGGAGCGCGTCCTGCGTCGAGGTGTCGTCGGAGGCCGCCCTCACGATGACCTCCCCTCCCTTGGCCAGGTTGACCATGAGGGAGCGGCCGCTGGCCTGGTCCAGGCTGCCGCCGCGGACGATGATGATCGAGGAGATGTTATCGCTCTCGACCAGCGCCGCCTCGACGCCCTCTCCCGTCTCATCAGAGCTCAACATGGTGGCGTTGATCCCTCCCGCCATGGTGAACTTGATGCTCACGCCACGCTCGGCATGGATCTCCATGAGCCCGCCAGGATGGTTGTGTATCCGCACGTTCGTGCTGTCGAACGTGGCATCGAACACCGGGCCGTCGATCGAGGTGTTGAGCTCCATGGCGTCGTTGAACACGACCCCATCAAAGAGCTGGTAGATGGTACCGGTGCGCCATACGCCCCAGCTGTCGATGCTCATGTTGTCCTCGTTCACCCGGAACATGGTGTACCGGCCGATCACGCTATCGTTCGCCTGCCTCAACCCGCCGAGCACGCCCGTGTTGGCGCCTTCCGACAGCAATTCCTCGGCGATGTCCTCGGCGCCATCGCACGATGACGTCACGATGCCGAAGTGGCTGCCCGGGGGGAACTCGTTGCACTGCAAACCCGCCGCTGCCGGCTGTCCGTAGGCGATGCCTACCAGGGACGAGCACAACAGGGAGCAGATCGCGATGCTGAACAGCAATCCCATCTTGCCCTTCATTGGTCTATCACCGGGCATATCCTTCTGCAACTCTGGGTTAATAATAATATCCATATGGATAATGTTGGAGCCCCGTTCCTGACGGCCTCGAACGTTCGAGGGAATCATGAAAAAAATTAATTACCGGGGGCCGATGGGTTGGCATGAAGGCCTGGGTCGAATCGTACGGATGCACCATGAATCAGGGCGAGGGGGCGCAGCTGGCGGCGCGGCTGGCGTCCATGGGCCACGTCCTGGTCTCCGACCCGGCCGACGCGGAGCTGGTGGTGGTCAACACCTGCACCGTCATACGCGAGACGGAGCGTCGCATGCTGAAGCGGCTGGAAGAGCTTTCATGCCAGCAGCGAAAGGTCATCGTGACCGGCTGCCTGGCCGCGGTCCAGTCGGGCGAGGTGGTCAAGAGGGCCCCCGGCGCGCTGATCATACCACCGCGTAGCTACGGCTCCTTCGCCGAGCTGGTGGAGGAGCGCTTCGGCCCCGCCCAGGAGCAGCCCTCCATCGTCACGCTGGAGGCCACCAGCGCCGTCCTCCCCATCGCCCAGGGATGCCTGGGCAACTGCTCCTACTGCATAACTAGGCTGGCCCGCGGGACGCTGGTCAGCTATCCGATGGAAGAGCTGGTGGCGAAGGCCAGGGAGCATGTGGCGTCGGGGGCGGTGGAGCTGCTGATCACCGCCCAGGACACCGCCGCCTATGGCATGGACGCCGGCACCGACCTGGGCCGACTGCTCGAGGCCATCGCCGCCATCCCTGGGGACTTCCGGGCCCGGGTGGGGATGATGAACCCCCAGAGCCTTGCCCCCATACTACCGTCCTTCCTGTCCGCCTGGCGCTCCCCCAGGATATATCAGTTCGTCCACCTGCCGGTCCAGAGCGGCAGCGGGCGCATGCTGGAGGCCATGAATCGGCATCACGGCCCGAAGGAGTTCGAGGGCCTCGTGGAGAGGCTGCGAAGCGCCAGCCCCGACATGTGCCTCGCCACCGACGTGATCGTGGGCTTCCCGGGCGAGACCGACGACGATCATCGCGCCACCGTGGAGCTGATCAAGCGCGTAAGGCCGGAGGTGGTCAACGTCACCCGCTACTCTCCCCGCCCGGGAACGGAGGCCGCCCGGGCCCGCAACCAGGTCCCCGGCTGGAGGAGCAAGGAGCGCTCCCGGGAACTCACCGCCCTCCGCATGGACATCGGCATGGAGGTCCACCGCGCACGGGTGGGAATGGAGGAGAGCGTTCTCATCACCGAGCGGGGGAAGAAGGGCACCATGATCGGCCGCACCGACGCCTACCGCCCCGTGGTGGTCAAGGGCGAGCATCGGATCGGGTCGAGGCTCCATGTCATCATGACCGATGCCACGCCGACCTACATGGTGGGCGAGGCGAGGGGAGCCTAGATTAAATATCATGATCCTAATCGAGGGTGGAGAGCCCCGTAGTGTAGTGGTCAATCATGCTGGCCTTTGGAGCCGGTGACGCCAGTTCGAATCTGGCCGGGGCTACCTTCTTGCCTTTCGCGTTACTGAATCCCTCGGCCGTTCAGGTCCGTTACCACTCCTCGCGATGCACCAGGACATCGAGCCCCATGCGGGGCGGGGAACGGCCCTGGCCGGCGGGACGGCCCACCGGCAGCATGGCCACCGGCCGCACGTGCGATGGGAGCCGTAGCAGGTCGGTCACCTTCTTCTCGTTGAACGCTCCCACCCAGCAAGAGCCGTAGCCGGCGTCCGCCAGGTACAGCAGCATGTTCTGGACCGCGGCCGCCACGTCCTGGACGCAGTACAGCTCCCGCCCCCGGGGGCCGTATTCGGCGATCCTCTCCTGATTGGCGCAGCACACGATCACCACCGGGGCCTGGGCCACGAACCGCTGTGAAAAGGCGGCCTCGGCCAGTGCGTGCTTCTTCTCGTCGTCCCTTACCACAACGAAGTCCCGGGCCTGCAGGTTGCCGGCCGATGGCGCGAGGTTCCCGGCCTCCAGCGCCTCGACGACCACCTCTTCCGGCACATCCTCCTCGGTGAAGTTCCTCACGCTCCGCCTGTTACGAAAATGCTCCATGGTCCGCATTTGCTCCCCTCCATCTCGGAACGCCTTACGAACTACTAATCCGTTCTCGTGCCTTGGGACTGCCGGAGGATATCTTTTTCTCAGGGCGTCCGTTCTACCACCCATGGCGGTCGAGACCACCATCGAGCTGGACTATGGCAGCGAAGAGGAGGCCATAGCGGTCATGGAAGCGATAGAGCCGGACAACGCCCCCTATGCCGAGGCGGAGCGTTCCGGCAGCAGGTTGATCATCCGCGCCCGCTCGTCCACCGCCGGCCAGATGCTCCACACCATGGAAGACCTTCTGGCATGCGTCAAGGTGGCCGAGGACGCCTTTCGGGCGACCCGCTGATCACTTCTTCACGCCGTCCCGGACCTTCACCGCTATGCCGGTCTTGAAGGCGAACATCTCGTCCCGGGTGAGCTGCGCCCTTCCCACGGCCACCAGCTCGTCCGACGCGTCCACCACCAGCACCTCGTCCATGGGCCTGATGTCGGGGTCGCAGTCCTCCACGAAGGTGCAGAAGACGTTCTTGCCCTCGCGGTTGAACGGCACCGAGTCCTCCTTGACGCGCACACGGAGGCGGGGGGCCGGGAACGCCTTTCGAAGCCGCTCGGCCCCGGCAGTCTTCAGGGTGAAGAAGCCGTCGTTGGCGCGCATCGAGAGAATGTGCTCTCCGTCCACCAGCACGTTGCGTATCTTGCCGGTGTTCTCCGACTTCTTGAGCTCCACCCGCCCGGCGAGAAGGGCCGCGCCAGCCCCCCGGCCGAACTGCATGTCGGCCACCGCCTTCACCCTGGCGAGGTCGAGGTCGAACTTGGGCGCCTCCTCGCACATCATGGACAGGGTCTCGAGCGTCTGGCGGCCGTCCCATCCCACCGCGATGGCGTAGGGGTGCTCATGGGACATGCGCTCCATCATCTCCTTCAGCCCCTCGACGGCCTCCTTGTCCCGCCGCGTCGGCAGCACCGACTGGGCGATGGGGTACATCTCGTCCAGCTCGATGGGCACCGGGCCCAGTACCGATTCCACGAAGAAGTGGGAGTCGCACTGCTCCAGCACCTCGCGCATCTCCTGCTGCCTGTACCGCGAGTATGGCTTCGACGACTCGTCGAACACGATCATGACCTCGGTGTTAGGATACTCGTACCGTTCGAAGAAGCGCCGGGCGTAGCGGCGGACGGCAGGCCTCTGAAGGGTCTCGGGGCCGGTGTAGAACAGCGAGTTGTCCCGGCTGAGGGGCTCGGTACGCTCGAGGAACTCCTCATGGTCGCCCAGGCGGCGGAGGGCGTCCAGCAGCATGGGGTGGCCGCGGCACCGGCGCTCCACCAGCTCCCACAGGTCGCCCTCCTGTATCGCCCTCTTCACCCGCCCGAGCTCCTGCTGCGACACCCACAGGTTGTGGCGGGCGATGAGCGCCGTCCGCTCGGTCGGCTTCATGGCCGTGATGTCCTCGTGCGAGTGGCCGTAACAGGCGGGGCAGTGGCATTCGATCCCCTTCATGTCGGACAGCGAGGCGGTCCCCTCGGGGAACATGAAGCGTCCGTCACGGGCGAACTTGGCGTAGGAGGCGGAATCGAACATATCGCAGCCCAGCAGGGCGGCCAAGGCGAACACCATGGGATGCCCGGCCCCGAACAGATGGACCGGTCGGGCCGGCGTCAGCCCCTTCTTCGACGCCACGATGACGTCGACCAGGTCGGCGAAGCGATACTGCTCCATCAGCGGCACGACCCCGCCTATGGGATGCACATCGGCGTCGATCGAGGCGAGCGAGCGGGCGCATCGCTCCCTCAGGTCAGGGAAGACAGACCCTTGGACCACGCCCGCCAGCAACATGTCCCCCTTGAGCTTGGCCGCCTCCTCCGTTCGGGCCAGGGTCACGTCGACCGCCTCGGACGTCCGCTCCTTGCTCCAGTCGGGCTCGGTGAAGATGTCCAGGACCGTCCCGATGTCCGAGCCGATGTCCCTCTGGAAGGCCACGATGTCCTCGTTGCGGACGTCCACCTCGCCGTACATGTATGATTGGAACGTCCCGGAGTCGGTCATGATGACCCCCTTGTAATCGAGCAGCTCATGCAGCCCGCTGCTGAGCGCCTTCTCCCTGAGCTCCTCGTTGTTCCTTATGATATAGGAGTTGGTGATGACCGCCTTGAAGCCGAACTCGTCGTACAGTTCATGCAGCGGAACGGTGATGGTGCGGGGGTTGATGACCGGCAGGAGGGCGGGGGTCTCCAGGACGCCATGGGGGGGTGTCCAGCTTGCATATCCTGGCCAGGCCGTCCCGTCTAAGGAGCTCGAACATGCTCTCAAGGATGGCACCCCGGATAATAAGCCTTTACCGAATCAACCTGGACGTCCAGCGGTCGCAGATTATATATGACCGCATTATCATATTGACAAGGCGTTAATATATGGGGGGGGAGAATGGCATCCAGGTCGATGACCAATGGGGAGAGGGGAAGCTACTGGCTCTACATCGCGGCGATCGCCGTGGCCCTGACAATGATCGTTTCAATGGCCATGCTGACGCCCGCTGAAGAGGAGGACCGATGGGCCGTTCAGTCGGGAGACGTCCTGCAGTACGATATCACTGGACACCTCAACGGCACCGCGGTCACCGGCACCGCCATCGCGAACTTCACCGTGGTCAACATGACCGGGCACGGCGGTTCGGTGGGCGGTTACTTCACCACCGACCTGGGTGATTGGACGGGAAGAGGGGTGACCGATGCACTGTCCTCGCCCTCCCGGGGAGCATGCCTGGGATGGGAATGGATCGACACCGCGTTCGGACGCAAGGCGGTGACCAGGTACGTCGATCATTACGGAGGGAACGGGTCCGCCTCAGTGATCACGACCTACGCCGGGGTGGACTCCCGCGTCATCTATCGCATAAATGCTTCTGGCCCGGGATCCTTCCTCGGCCTGGAGCTCGAAGCCAGCACGGTGGAGGGCATGGAACACCTCGACACCCGGGCCCCGGCCGACGTGCCATCAGGGTTCAAGCGACCGGTCGATTCCGAGTTCATGGAGATCGGCAGCCCGGGCGTGGTGTTGGTCGCCTACTGGGACCTTCCCGCGGGCACGATGCTCAATCACACCCTGGGGGGCGACGGCTCCCGGTTCTACCTCTTCACCGAAGAGAACCTGGAGCACATGGAGCATGGGGCGGCCCTTGAGCATGATACGGAGATGTCCCTGACCAGCGGGAACGGGACCCGCAGCGCCATCCTGGACGGCGGCCGCTATATGGCGGTGATCGACTTCGGCGCCGAGGGCTCGTGGCAGCGCTTCGAGATCACCTATCCGTCCTGAGCACGCTCAGGATTATATGTCATCATGGGCTAACCTCGAGCGGCAGTGATGCAATGGACAATAAGATGGTCATAGTGGTCAGGCAGGACCTCAAGCTGTCGGCGGGCAAGATGGCCGCCCAGGTGGCCCATGCCGCCGTCAACTGTGCCTTCGCGGCCAAGGGGCGCACCCCCGACTGGTTCGATCGATGGTACTCGGAGGGGCAGCGAAAGGTCGTCGTCAAGGCCCCCAGCCTTCAGGAGCTCTACGCGGTGAAGGTCGGAGCGGAGGACCTGGGACTGGTCACGTCGCTCATCACCGATGCCGGCATGACCGAGATACCTCCGAACACCGTCACCTGCCTGGGCATCGGCCCGGGGCCGGAGGCCGTGGTGGACAAGGTCACCGGGCACCTCAAGCTGGTCTGAGGATGAAGCGGCAGGTGCGCGTACTGGGAATAGACGATTCGCCGTTCACCTTCGAGAGCAAGAAGGCGCTGCTGGTCGGAGTGGTGGCCCGCCTGCCGATGTACGTCGAGGGCATCATGCGCACCGACTGCGATGTCGACGGCAGCGACGCCAATGATGCCATCGCCGACATGGTGCTCCGCTCGCGGTACCGGGAGCAGCTCAAGGTCATCATGATCGACGGTGTGGCGGTCGGGGGGTTCAACGTGGTGGACATCGACCGGCTGCACCGAGAGACGGGCATCCCTTGCGCCACCGTCACCCGGAGCCTGCCTGATTACGACAGCATGGAGAAGGCCCTGCGCGCCCATTTCCCAGACTGGCAGCAAAGGCTGGAGGTCATCAGGAGGCATCCGTTGTACCGTGTGGGAGGGCGACGGTCCCTCTACGCCGCCGCCAGCGGTATAAGCATCGACGATCTCGAGATGATCATCAAGGAGAGCACGGTGATCGGCTCCCTTCCGGAGCCCCTCCGCATCGCCCACCTCATCTCGAGCGCCATGGTCCGGGGGGAGTCGCACGGCCGCGCCTAGTCTCCCAGGCGTTCCTTGATCCGTTCGCAGATCTCCTTGCCCGACAGCTCGACGCACTCTATTATGACCTCGGTGCTCCGGCGGGGCTGGGAGGCGATGGTGACGACGACCTTCCGGTCCTCGACCACCAGCCGGGTGCGGCGCCCGCTCCTCTCCTCCCTGACGCTAGCCCCCTCCTCGACCAGGGCCGACCTGACGATCGTGCCGACGTCCGAGGCCGGCCTTCTGAAGTAACGTATGTCCATGTGCTCGAAGCGGTCGCCGTTCCTCGAGCGATAGACCAGCACGGCCATGAGGCCCAGCAGCAACGTCGCCACGACCGCGAAGGTCAATGGCTGCCCAGGCTCCAGCCCGTGGGAGGTGGATACGAGCGAGACGCTGAGCACCGCGACCAGGGAGATGTAGATCGTTCCGAACAGCGCGCTCATCATGCGCTGCGGCATGGTGTTGGGGGCCCAGCACCGGTAGTGAAGCCTCTGCGCCATCAGCGCAGGGAAGATGGTGGAGGCCGAGGCCGCCCCGACCAGGAGCACGACCTCTCCGGGCAGCGAGGGGGTGACGATGAGGGAGAACATCATGAGGGCTAGAACGGTCGGCGTGATGACCGCCAATGAATATTCCACCACCTTCTGCCAATTGTCCAGTTGGCGAGCCGCATCCCCGCTGTCGCCCATCATCCCATCCCTGGGGAGAATCGCGAAGTCACTCTAAATTGCTTTCTAAATGACTATTGGATATCATAATGATAGGGACGAGGATGAATAATATCTAGCGTTCGGGATTCGTAATCGCCCTCCCTCGCCGCAGGTCGGGAGGTCTCGGAAGATTTCCCGGCAAGGATTTGCGTCCGCGCGAGCCAGTCGCTCTGCCGGCCCACCGAATTGTTTTAATATCAAAGGGTATTAGCAGTTTGTCTGAATGGGCTCTGAAAAACCCTTAACCATTAAATAAGAAAACCATAATAACGGAGCCGCCCCTAATAAAGAAGGTGAAACATTGGCTAGAGGTCTCAACACGGCTAGGAAGCTAAAGAGCGACCGTCAGAAGTTCCGATGGTCCGACAGTTCGTACAAGCGGAGGGTATTGCGCCTGCGTGAGAAGTCCGACCCCCTCGAAGGCTCGGCCCAGGCTCGCGGGATCGTCCTTGAGAAGGTCGGTATCGAAGCGAAGCAACCCAACTCCGCCATCAGGAAGTGTGTCAAGGTCCAGCTTATCAAGAACGGCCGCCAGATCACCGCCTTCGCGGTGGGTGACGGCGCTATCAACTTCATCGACGAGCACGACGAGGTCCTTGTGGAGGGCATCGGGGGCCGTCTAGGCCGTTCTTACGGCGATATCCCAGGCGTCCGTTTCAAGGTCGTCCAGGTCAATAACGTTTCTCTCAACATGCTTGTAAGAGGGCGTGTGGAGAAGCCGGTTAGGTGAATATAATGGATGGAGAGAACCAGGTTCTGAGCAACGGTGTTCTGCTCTTCGGCAAGTACGAGATGACCGGCATCGGCATCAGGGACGGCGGCCTAGCCAAGTACATAGACCTCACCCCCGTCTCCGTGCCTCACACCGGCGGCAAGCATGCCAATCGTGCATTCGCCAAGTCGAAGATGAGCATCGTGGAGAGACTCGTCAACAGCATGATGCGCACTGAGGTATACACGGGAAAGAAGTCCAAGACCATCAAGGTGGTCCGCGATGCCTTCGAGATCGTGGCCGCCAAGACCAACAAGAACCCCGTGCAGGTCCTCGTGGAGGCGCTGGAGAACGCCGCTCCCCGTGAGGAGATCACTCGCCTTCAGTTCGGTGGCATTTCGGTCCCGAAGGCCGTGGACATATCCCCGGCCCGTCGGCTCGACATCGCCCTGCGGAACATCGCCAGGGGGACCGTCGATGCTTCATTCAAGAACAAGAAGTCGGCCGAGGAGTGCCTCGCCGATGAACTCATCCTCGCTTCCAAGGGCGACATGAACTCGTTCTCGGTAGCCAAGAAGGAGGAGCTCGAGCGCGTGGCCCAGTCGGCCCGTTAAACCCTTTCTCTATGTTTATCTATGTTTAACAGGTGATTTTCATGGGACGTAAGGAAGATAATATTGCGAAGGCGACGGCGCTCTCCAAGAGCCCGGAGCTGATTCGCAACATCGGGACCGCGGCTCACATCGACCACGGTAAGACCACCTTGAGCGACAATCTTATCGCCGGCGCCGGCATGATGTCCAGCGACCTTGCGGGAAAGCAGCTGATGCTCGACTTCGACGAGCAGGAGCAGGCCCGCGGGATCACCATCAATGCCGCCAACGCCTCCATGGTCCACTCCTACAAGGGCAAGGAGTACCTCATCAACCTCATCGACACTCCCGGTCACGTCGACTTCGGCGGGGACGTCACCAGGGCCATGAGGGCCCTGGACGGCTGCATCATCGTGGTGTGCGCCGTGGAGGGCATAATGCCCCAGACCGAGACGGTCATCAGGCAGGCCCTGAAGGAGCGCGTTCGGCCCGTTCTCTTCATCAACAAGGTCGATCGCCTGATCAACGAGCTGAAGGTCACCAAGGAGGAGATGCAGAAGCGCTTCGTGACCATCATCACCGAGGTCAACAAGCGTATCGCGACCCAGCTGCCCGAGCCCCTTAACAAGGAGTGGCAGGTCCGTCCCGAGGACGGCTCGGTGGCGTTCGGCTCGGCCTACAACAACTGGGCGGTCAACGTGCCCAGCATGAAGCAGACTGGCATCGCCTTCAAGGATGTCTACGAGTACTGCAAGAACCAGGACATGAGGACCCTGGCCAAGAAGTCCCCCATACACGAGGTCCTTCTCAGCATGGTCATCGAGCATGTCCCTAACCCCGTCGAAGCGCAGAAGATGCGTATCCCCATCATCTGGAAGGGTGACAAGGAGAGCAAGGTAGGCAAGTCCATGCTGGCCTGCGACGCCTCGGGCCCGGTCGCCATGATGGTCACCAAGATCATCGTCGACCCTCACGCCGGCGAGGTCGCCATCGGCAGGCTGTTCTCCGGGACCGTCACCCGCGGTATGGAGCTGTGGGTGGCCGGCATGCCCAACGTGCAGCGCACCCAGACGGTCTCCCTGTCGGTCGGTGCGGACCGCATCCCGGTCGACCACATGGAGGCGGGCAACATCGTCGCCGTGGCCGGCCTGAAGGATGCCATCGCCGGTTCGACCGTCTCGTCCGACCCCGAGATGGAGGCCTTCGAGAAGATCACTCACTATACCGAGCCCGTCGTCACCGTGGCCATCGAGGCCAAGCACATGAAGGACCTGCCCAAGCTGGTCGAGGTCCTGCGCTCGGTGGCCAAGGCCGACCCCTCGATCCAGGTGGAGATCAACAACGAGACCGGGGAGCACCTCCTGTCCGGAATGGGCGAGCTGCACCTGGAGATCACCATCTACCGCATCGTGAACGATCACAAGATCGAGATCAAGTCCTCCCCGCCCATCGTGGTGTACCGGGAGAACATCAAGAAGAAGGGAGGCCCCTTCGAGGGCAAGTCCCCCAACAAGCACAACCGCTTCTTCGTTGAGGTGGAGTCCCTGCCCGACAACATCGTCGAGGCGATGAAGACCGGCGAGATCCAGACCGAGGGGAAGATCAAGGACGCCAAGGAACTGGCGTCCAAGCTCCAGGAGCTCGGCATGGATCGCGACGAGGCCCGCGGGGTGGTCGGCTTCTCCGGCCACAACATCTTCATCGATGCCACCAAGGGTATCCAGTACCTCAATGAGGTCATCGAGCTGTGCAAGCAGGGCTTTGAAGAGGCCATGAACCTTGGCCCTCTGGCCCAGGAGAAGGTCAGTGGCGTGAAGGTCCGTCTGGTCGACGCCAAGCTCCACGAGGACTCCATCCACCGTGGTCCCGCCCAGGTGATCCCGGCGTTCCGTTCCGCGGTGTACGGCGCCATGGCCACCGGCGGACGCATATTGCTGGAGCCCATGACCAAGATCCACATCAACTGCCCCGAGTCCGTGATGGGCGACACCCTCCGCGAGGTCCAGCAGAGAAGGGGCATCATCGAGGAGATCAACCAGGAGGGCGATGTGAGCATCATCGTCGCCCAGGCCCCGGTCTCTGAGATGTTCGGGTTCGCGTCGGCCATACGCGGCGCGACCCAGGGCCGTGCTCTGTGGTCCACCGAGAACGCGGGATTCGTCCCCGTCCCGAGTGAGCTGCAGACCAAGGTCGTTGAGCAGATCAGGACCAGGAAGGGACTGAAGCCAGAGCCGTACGACGCGTCTTACTACTCTGGTTAAAGGAGTGAAGCGTTAAATACGACAAATGGCATGGAGTAAAAAACCGGACTTAAAGTATATAAATGTAGGAGGCAGAAAAATGGCTGAGAAACCACACTTGAACCTAGTATTCATCGGTCACGTCGACCACGGCAAGTCCACCTCTGTAGGCAGGATGCTTGCCGACACTGGGAACGTTGAGCAGTACCTGATCGACAAGTACAAGAAGATGGCTGAGGAGAAGGGAAAGGGATCCTTCGAGTTCGCGTGGGTCATGGACTCTCTGAAGGAAGAGAGGGAGCGCGGTGTCACCATCGACGTCGCCCACAAGCGCTTCAACACCGACAAGTACTACTTCACCGTCATCGACGCCCCTGGCCACCGTGACTTCGTCAAGAACATGATCACCGGTACCTCCCAGGCCGACGCCGCCGTTCTGGTCGTCTCTGCCGTCGAGGGACCGCAGGCCCAGACCAAGGAGCACATCTTCCTGGCCAGGACCCTTGGCGTGAAGCAGCTCATCATCGGCATCAACAAGATGGATGCCGTCAAGTACGAGGAGGCCCAGTACAACAAGGTCAAGGAGGACGTCAGCAAGGTCCTCAAGTCCGTCGGCTTCAAGGTCGACCAGATCCCCTTCGTTCCCTACTCGGCCTTCAAGGGAGACAACGCTGCCAAGCCGTCCCCCAACATGCCCTGGTACAAGGGACCCACTCTCCTGGATGCTCTTAACAACCTGACCGAGCCCCAGAAGCTGACCAACCTGCCGCTCCGCCTGCCGGTGCAGGACATCTACACCATCACCGGCATCGGTACCGTCCCGGTGGGCCGCGTCGAGACCGGCATCCTCAAGCCCGACATGAAGGTCATGTTCGAGCCCTCCCACGTGGTGGGCGAAGTGAAGAGCATCGAGATGCACCACGAGGTTCTGCCTCAGGCCGTTCCCGGCGACAACGTTGGCTTCACGTCCGCGGCATCGCCAAGAACGATGTCAAGAGGGGCGACGTGGCTGGACCGGTCGACAACCCGCCCTCGGTGGCCAAGACCTTCACCGCTCAGATCATGGTCCTGAACCACCCGTCGGTCATCACCGTCGGATACACCCCGGTGTTCCACATCCACACCGCCCAGATCGCGTGCACCTTCCTGGAGCTCCAGAAGAAGATGGACCCCTCGACCGGCGCTGTGAAGGAGGAGAACCCCCAGTTCCTGAAGACCGGCGACGCCGCCATCGTCAAGATCCAGCCCACCAGGCCCATGGTCATCGAGAAGGCCAAGGAGTTCCCCCAGCTGGGCCGGTTCGCCATCCGCGACATGGGTCAGACCGTTGCGGCCGGCGTGTGCCTGGACGTCGAAAAGAGGGTGATGTAAACCCCTTCCCCTTCCCTAATTTTTGAGGGATCATTATGGCACAGAGAGCAAGAATATCCTTGAGCGGCACTGACCCCAAGAAGGTGGACAGTGTCTGCGGACAGATCAAGTCCATTTCGCAGAGGACCGGCGTGGCGATTCGCGGGCCGATCCCCCTCCCCACCAAGAAACTGGTCGTTCCCGTCCGCAAGAGCCCCGATGGAGAAGGCTCGGAGACCTGGGACCGATGGGAGATGAGGATCCACAAGCGACTGATCGACCTTGACGCCGATGAGCGGGCCCTTCGCCAGCTCATGAGGATTCAGGTCCCTGACGGCGTGAACATTGAGATCGTTCTGCGATCGTAAACCATTTTGCCTTGTTTCAAACACCTTCCTGTAAAACCTTTTTGGGATTTTATATCGTGGACAGGATTCCAACCGGGCCCTTTATGAGCTGTAACACGATAGGGACCTGAAATGAGCTGGCTGGACACTCCCATCATCGATAACGTCACCCCGATGGCCATCGGGCTCTTCCTGTTGCTCATCACGTTATCGGTCATCGTGGCCCGCATAGGCAATGCCATCATCAGGAAATATCTGGACGAGCCGGTGGGGAAGCGGTTATCGAAGGGAGTGGCCCGGGCGTTCCAGTACGTGGTCGTGCTCACCGCGTTGACGGTCGGCTTCAGCTCGGTCCTCAAGCTGGACCTCTCGGCCATATTCCTATCGCTGGGCATAGCCGGCATCGCGGTGGCGTTCGCCTCGCAGCAGATCATCCAGAACGCCATCGCCGGCATCCTGATATCGATCGTCCGCCCCATACAGCTGGAGGACTGGGTGGAGGTGGGCCCCATACCCCTCAACGGGATGGGCAGGGTGAAGGACATCACCCTCATGAACACCGTGCTGCGGGACCTCGACGGTCGCATCGTCACCGTGCCCAACGCCCAGATCATGAACGGAAAGGTCATCAACCACTCTCGCGGGGGTTTCACCGCGGTGACGGTCCCCATATGGATCGCCAGCGTCTCCGACCTTGAGCGCATCACCCGCATCGTCCGCGAAGAGGCCGACAGGGACCCCAACATCCTCCCCAAGGTGTCCGACGAGGGGAGAAGGACCGTTACCAAGCTCTTCGAGCGGCACTACGTCCGCAGCATCTTCGGCACGGCTAGCAACCTGCATTCCCTATCGCCAGAGATCTACCTGGCCGAGGTGCAGGGCTCCCGGGCCAAGCTCAACGTCAGGCTATGGATCCTCGAGCCGTTCCGGAGGGACGAGATCGTGTCCAGCTTCCTCAAGAGGCTGACCGCGAGGTTCGAGGCGGAAGGCATCGAGCTGAGGGACCCATGAGCCTCATGGCGGTGACCTTCACAGAGGCCAGTGCCATGCCAAGGTCAAGGGACCATACGGGCGAAAATCGCGCTGACCGACACGTTCATTTCTAGAATGCGATTACCGGTTCTCATGGCGACATGGCTTGATCAGCCGATCATAGGGAACATCAGTCCCGTGGACATCATCCTCTTCATAGTGATCATGGGCGCCGCGGTCCTCATTGCCCGAACGTCCGCCTCGCTCATCCGCAGGTATCTGGACGATACTGTCGGAAAACGCTCGTCCAAGCAGGTGGCCCGTCTGATCCAGTACATCATACTCGCCGTGGCGTTCCTGGCCAGCACCGGCGCCTTCCTGCACATTGACATCAACGCCGCGATCCTCTCCCTGGGCATAGTGGGGGTGGCCGTGGCGTTCGCCACCCAGCAGGTCATCCAGAACGCCATCGCGGGCATCCTGATCTCCATCACCAAGCCCATCCGCCTGGAGGACTGGGTGGAGGTCGGCCTGGTCCCCAGCACGGGCATCTGCCGGGTCAAGGACATCCGGCTCATGAGCACCGAGGTGAGGGAGAAGGGAGGGCGGATCGCCACGATCCCCAACTCCCAGATCATCAATGGCAAAGTGATCAATTATACCAAGTCCGGGTTCACCGCCATCGAGAAGAGCATCTGGGTGGGCCCCACGACCGATCTGGGCGTAGTCCGCCGCATCGTCATCGAGGAGGCCGACAGGGACCCCTGCATCCTGCCCGTGGTGTCGGAATGCCCTGGCCCTCCCCTCTCCTCGATCTTCGACCACTCCCTCCTCACCCGCATCGAGGAGGACCCGGACGCGCTGGCCTCCCTGAACCCCGTCGTCAACCTGGTCGACATCCAGGGTTCCCGCATCAAGTTGCAGATCAAGGTGTGGATGAGGGACGTGCAGAGGTCGGAGGAGATCATGTCCGATTTCCTGGAGACGCTGAAGGCGCGATTCGAGGCCGAGGGGATCGAACTGAAGGACCCGTGAGGGGAGTCGAGCGGGCATAACCCTTTTTACCTCATTTTTCATGTTGTGGGAGATATCATGCGAAGCGATACCGTGAAGAAGGGGCTGGACAAGGCGCCCAGCCGAAGCCTGCTGCGGGCCTGCGGACTGACCGACGAGGACATGGACAAGCCCTTCATCGGTATCGCCAACTCCTTCAACAACATCGTTCCGGGGCACATACACCTGGACCGACTGGTCGAAGAGGTGCGGAAGGGGATCGAGGAGGCCGGGGGCGTGGCCTTCTCCTTCGGCGTGCCGGCGGTATGCGACGGCATCGCCATGGGGCATATGGGAATGCGTTATTCCCTGCCGTCGAGAGAGGTCATCGCCGACTGCGTGGAGGTCATGAACAACGCCCATGCCTTCGACGGGTGGGTCGGGGTCACGAACTGCGACAAGGTCACCCCTGGCATGCTGATGGCCGCGGGCAGGATGAACATCCCGGCGATCATGCTGACCGGAGGCCCCATGGAGGCCGGCGAGCTGGACGGGGAGAAGCGCGACCTTCAGAGCGTGTTCGAGGTGCTCGGCGCGCATAATGCCGGAAAGGCCACCGACGCCGAGGTCGTGGCCGTCGAATGCGCGGCCTGCCCGGGAGAGGGCTCGTGCTCCGGACTGTTCACGGCCAACACCATGGCGTGCCTGACCGAGGCGATGGGGATGAGCCTGACCGGCTGCGCCACCTCGCTGGCGACCAGCGAGCGCAAGTTGCAGATCGCCCGGGAGACCGGCCGCCGCATCGTGGAGCTGGCCAAGGAAGGCGTCGCCCCGCGGTCGATCGCCACCAGGGAGTCCTTCGTCAACGCCATCGCGGTGGACATGGCCATCGGCGGCTCGACCAACACCGCCCTCCACATACCTGCCGTGGCATCGGAGTTCGGCATCGACATCGACCTGAAGGTCTTCGACGAGGTGTCCCGGAAGGTTCCCCACCTGACGTCGCTGCGCCCCGGCGGCCCGTACCACATCGCCGACCTCGACCGGGCGGGCGGCATCCCCGCCGTGCTCAAGCGGCTGAAGGGCATGCTGTCGGACCAGAGGACCGTCGCGGGCAGCAGCATACACGAGATCGCCGACCGCGCCGAGGTGCTGGACGCCGAGGTCCTGAGGCCCCTGGACCGGCCGTTCCATGCCGAGGGGGGCATCGCGGTGCTGTACGGCAATCTCGCCCCGGAGGGCGCGGTGGTCAAGCAGTCGGCCGTCAACGAGAAGATGATGCGATTCCGCGGACGCGCCAGGGTGTTCGATTCGGAGGACGAGGCGGCCGCGGCCATCAGGTCGCGGAAGATTGTCAAGGGCGACGTGGTGATCATACGCTACGAGGGGCCGAAGGGAGGTCCCGGCATGCCGGAGATGCTCTATCCGACCAGCATGATCGCCGGCATGGGCCTGGCCGACGACGTGGCGCTGATCACCGACGGACGGTTCTCTGGCGCCACCAGGGGCCCGTGCATCGGCCACGTGTCGCCGGAGGCGTCGGCCGGGGGCCCCATCGCCGCCGTGAGGGAGGGAGACGAGATCGTGATCGACATCCCGGCCCGCAGGCTTGAGGTGAACATCTCCGACGAGGAGATGGAGCGCCGCCTGTCCGAAACGCGTCCGGCCGAGAGGGAGGTCAACGGCATGCTGGCCAAGTATCGCAAGCTGGTGACCAGCGCGTCCCGCGGCGCGGTGTGCCGCTGAGCCGCTCCGGCGGCCAGAACAACCTTTTTATTCAAGCCATGGTTACGAGTGGCAAACGGGCGGATAGATCAGCTCGGAAGATCGCGTGATTTGCAATCACGAGGCCCCGGGTTCAAATCCCGGTCCGTCCACCTTTCCTCATTCTCATATTCTCGGCATTTACATGTCGGCAACGACGCTCCATCATGCTCGCGGCCACATATGATGAGGTCCAAGGCCATACAGGCATATAATGACGAGCGGCAGTGTGATGACACGAACAGGCCAAGGTTGAATAGCCCCCTGCTCTAATAGTATCCTTTTAGAGAACTATGCAGGAGAACATCACCGCCCATCTTTCCGAGCAACTCATGCGGGGCTTCGCCCGCCGGACCGGGCTGGACCCGGAAGGGAGCCCTCGCCGCTACCTATGGACGGATGCGTTTGCCGTATGCTACTATCTTGGAAGGTATCGAACCGGCCAGGACGAGGCCGACCTCGAACGGGCCCTGAGGCTCATCGATCAGGTGCACCATGTGCTGGGCCGGTTCAGCCCGGACGACCCCCGGACGGGCTGGATCAGCGGCCTGGACGAGGAGGCGGGGAGGGAGCGGCCCACCGCCGGTGGTCTACGCATCGGCAAGCCCCTGCTCGAGAGGGCTGCCGATCAGCCCTATGATGCCGAGATGGAGTGGGAGCGGGACGGGCAGTACTATCACTATCTGACAAAGTGGATGCACGCCCTGGCCCAGGCCGGGCGGGTCACCGAGGACATACGCTACATCGACTTGGGAACGGAACTGGCCCTGGCCGCCCACGCCGCCTTTGTCACCACGCCCCATCGCGGCCAGCGAAAGAGGCTGAACTGGAAGATGAGCGTGGACCTGTCCCGGCCCCTGGTGCCATCGATGGGGCAGCACGACGCCCTGGATGGCTACCTGACCTTCGTGGAGCTGGACGCCGCGGGAGACGCCATCAGGCCGGGGCGGAGGAAGCAGCTGGTGGCCGAGATATCGGAGCTGGCGATGATGTGCCGAGGCGGGAGATGGGAGACGGACGATCCGCTGGGCATCGGCAGCCTGCTCGTCGACGGCGCCCGCATGGCCCAGCTTATGAACGAGGGAGCCCTCACCGACGCATCGACGCTCAGCAACATCCTGCGGGCGGCCCTGCCGGGGCTGGAGGCCACGCGATCGAGCGGGCTCCTTGAGCGGGACGCGGGGCGACGGCTGGCCTTCCGCGAGCTGGGCATGGCCATCGGGCTGAAGGGCGTGAGCCTGATCCGCGAATCGCTGCTGGGCCAGGCGGACGTGTACGGCAACACCGCCAACATGCGGCTTGTGCAGGAGCTCATGCGCTACCTGCCCATGTCCGAGAGCATCGAGTCCTTCTGGTCCCGGGGCGAGAATCGCCGGGCCAGCACCTGGGAGGCGCACCAGGACATCAACGATGTCATGCTGGCGACCTGCATCGAGCCACAGGGCTTCCTGAGGTTCTGAGCTCTCACCAGGTGCCGTAGGTGCCGAAGTCCTTGGAGGCCTGCACCAGGGCGTTGATGTTGGCCGGCGGCGTGTAGGGCGGTACCTCGCACGCCGTGCCCAGTATCATGCCGTGGGGCGAGTCCCGGCCTGCGATGATCTGCTCCTTGGCCTGCTGGTACACCTTCCCGGCGTCGGGCATGATCATGAGCTTGGTGTCCACCGAGGGCATGATGGTCGCCAGGTGGCCGAACTCCTTGGCCATGAGGTCGGCCGGGAAGACCTCCCGGCCCTGGTAGCCGATGTTGACGATGGAGAAGGGCGACCACACGGCATGCTCCTTGATCACCTTGTAATCGGTCTCGTGATTCCCGCACAGGTGATAGAAGACCTGTGGCCCGGCCCCCTTGCGGAACGCGCCGTCCACCAGCTTCCGCAGGTATTTGGCCGAGAAGTCGGCCACCATCTGGTCGCTGAACACGTCGTTGTTGGCCAGCACCGAGCCGGTGGATATCATGGCCATGCCATACTTCTTCGACATGACCTCGGCGCCGTTGATGGCCGTCTGCGTGTATCGGTCCACCAGGACGTGCGCGGCGTCCGGTTCGGACAGCGCCCACATGATGAAATTGTCCACCCCGCACAGCTGGGCGGCCGAGCCGGTGAGGTCGGAGACGTTCACCATGGGGATGAACATGTCCGGCAGGTACTTCTGGATGTAGTCGTTGGCCTTGCTGTACTGTTGCATGGTCCAGCCGTTGGCCAGGTCCTCGGACGAGACCACCTCCACCTTGTCCACCTCGTTGGGGGAGGAGATCAGCGGCGCCTCGGGCACCGGCGGCATCGTCTCCATGTACCTTATGTTCAGCCCCATCTCCGCCACCCAGGAGAGGGAGAAGTACCAGTGCGTGACGGGCAGCAGGTCGTACATCTGGGACGCATAGGCCACGCAGTGCGCGCCCAGCTCCGGGTGCCGGTAGAAGTCCCCAATGGTGTTCCCGCACGCCACCGAGGCGTGGGACAGCATCATCGGGTCGACCGAGATGCGGTCGTACTTCGTGCCCATGAAGGGGCTGGCGAAACGCTTCTTGGACCTGTCCAACCACTGCCGGTCTATGGGAGGGAACCTTTCCGCTGTCGTCATGTGGAACACACCAATGGCAGTCAAGGGGCTGGCATCATTTATATCCCGTGCCTGAACCCTGCGGCCGGACGATCAGGAGAACGCCCACAGCCGCCCATCGGCCGAGACCAGCCTCACCGGGACGCCGTACAGCTCGCTGAGGTTCTCCTCCGTGATGGTGTCCCTGCCCCCGTCGCTGTATATCCGCCCATGGCGCATCATGATCACCCGCCCGATCTCCGGGACGATGTCCGACGGGTCATGGGTGACCAGGACCAGGCTTCTGCCGCTGGCGGCCAGGGAGCGCATCGCGTTCCTGACCAGGTGCTTCCCGGTGAGGTCCAGGGCGTTCATCGGCTCGTCGAGTATGAGCGCCTCGGGGCGGTTCACGAGCGCCCGGGCCATGAGCACCCGGCGCGCCTCCCCCATGGACAGCGTGTCCACCATCCGCGGGGCCAGATGCTCCGAGCCGACCGAGCGCAGGGCCTCCATGGCCCTAGTCTTCATGTCATCGTCGATCCTCTGCGACCTGTTGGTCCCTATGGAGCCGAACAGTCCCGATAGCACGGCCTCCTCGGCCGTCATGCTCCTCCTCATGTCCCCTTGCAGCTCGCCCGACACCATTCCGAAGGCCTGGCGGACATCGAACAGGGAGTAGTGCTCCTCCCCTCGTATCCTGACGTAGGCTCCCTCGACCGAAGTGTCATGGCGCAGGTCCCCCATCATGGCGCGGACCAGGGAGGACTTCCCCGAGCCGTTCGGACCCAATATGGCGATGCGCTCCCCCCGCTCGATGCGCAGGTCGACGTCCCTCAGCAGGGTGTTGCCGTTCCTCTCGATGTTCACTCGGTGCATCTCCACCAGGGGCGCGTTCATGCCGCACCGATGCCCATGGCCTTATTTCCCCTTTTTGCGCCGGTGCGGACGCGAGGTCGTCCAGCGAGCTCGCGGCGGCCGGGCCCGACATCGTATATCCCTGGACCCAATGGCCTGGCCGACCCATATCCAACACGTCCCAACGCCGCGACCGATGAGCACGCCACCAGGGAAATGAAAACTCTGGTGATATTTTTTATAATGCGAAACGGGTAAATGGGGACGGTTTTCCTATGAACGAGATGCAATGGGACCTCAGCCAGCTGGTGGAGAGCACCGATCCTGCCTACATCGTCGACCGCCTGGAGAAGATGGTCGCCGAGGCCAGCGCCATGAACGAACGGTACAAGGGAAAGATCGGGGATCTGGACGCGGCCGGCCTCTTCAAGTTGCTGGAGTCCCGCGACGAGTTCTCGCTCAAGTATGAGGGAGCGGCCATGTACTGCAACCTGCTGTACTCGGCCAACTCCACCGATCCCGTCGCCCAGCAGCTCAACGACGCCATGCGCCGGGCGACGCTCCGCGCGGGCCAGCAGCTGGCGTTCATGGACCTGGAGCTCGGAAAGCTCCTGGCGTCCCGGCCAGAGATGGTCCAGGCCCCCGAGCTCAAGGAGTTCCGCCATATGCTGGAGCGGGTCCTGGCCAGGGTGCCGCACCAGCTGTCCGAGGTCGAGGAGAAGCTCGTGATGACCAAGGACCAGAACGGCATCGATGCGTGGTCCCAGCTGCAAGGGGACTGGCTGAGCACCCGCACCTTCCGGATAACCATCGACGGCGAGGAGAAGGAACTGCCATACGGCCAGATCATCGGCCTGTACGAGGACCCTCGCCGGGAGGTGCGGGAGGAGGCGAACCGCGTCGTGTACGATGCCCTGGGGCAGGACGAGATACTGTGGTCCACCGCTCTCCGCTCGGTGTGCGCCGACCATGTCCAGATGTGCGAGTGGAGGAAATATCCCTCGGTGTTGACCCAGAGCCTCCTCGCCAATGACGTGGACGAGGCCGCGGTGCGCGCCCTCATGAGCACCATGGAGCGGAACGTGGGCGTCTATCAGCGCTATCTCGTCCTCAAGGCCCGGCTGATGGGGCTGTCCAAGCTGGGCAACTGGGACATCATCGCTCCCCTGCCCGACGATCCGGGAAGGAAGTACTCCTGGAGCGAGGCCCGGGAGAACGTGGTCGAGGCCTATTCCCGGTTCGACCGCCAGTTCGGCGAGTACGCCAACGACATGTACGAGAAGAGGCACATCGACGCCGAGGTGCGCCGGGGCAAGGTCAGCGGGGCCTTCTGCGCCACCTGGTTCGACGGCCGATCGGCGTACGTCCTTCAGAGCTTCAACGGCCTGGTGGGCGACGTGTACACGCAGGCCCATGAACTGGGCCATGCCATCCACGCCTACCTGGGATCGAGGGCGCAGCGGCCCAGCAACTACGAGATCGGCTCCTGCATCGCCGAGTGCGGCTCCACCTTCGGGGAGCTGCTGCTGACCGAGCACCTGCTGTCCAACAGCTCTTCCAAGGAGGAGAAGAGGGCGGTGCTGTGCAAGGTGCTGGATGAGTTCGGCATGGCCGCCTTCCAGGTGTCGGCGCGCTACTTCTTCGAACACAGCATGTACGACGCCATCAAGGCGGGCAGGTTCCTGGACGGCGAGACCATCGCCGGGCTGTGGACCGCCGCCCGGGACAAGATCTACGGCGATGCCGTGGAGTGGCTGCCGGAGATGAAATGGGAGTGGACCATGAAGCTGCACTATTACATCCCGAACTACCGCTTCTACAACTATCCCTACGTGTTCGCGCAGCTGTTCGTGTTCGCCATGTACCGTCTCTACCTTGAGCAGGGCGAGGCGTTCGTTCCGAAGATCAAGGCCCTGCTGTCGGCCGGCTCCAGCCGTTCGCCGGGCGAGCTGGCCAAGGAGCTGGGCTTCGACATCTCCAGCGAGGAGTTCTGGCAGAAGGGCATACAGCAGGCCGAAGACTTCATTATGCAACTGGAGAATGCCCTGTGAAGGGGGCGCGATGAACAGGGTCCAGGGACCGATATCGCCAAGGAGCGGAGGCCAGAGGGGGAACGGCACGGGCGCATCGTCCGAAAGGAGGTCACCCCCTGACCCGTATGAGCTGGAGCGGAAGCGTGGCATTAGAGGTGGGAAGAGCGACGATAAGGGTTCGAGGATCGGCCGCCATCTTCGCTCGAGGTTCACCCCCTCCACGGCCAACGAGGTCAGGCTGGCCGGGCTCGGACTGGGAGCGCTGACCGCGGTCCTGCCCTGGATGAGCCTGGCAACGGTCGAAAAGGGGCACGTGCAGATCGTCCGCACCGACGACCTGATCGACCTGCTGTCCCTCGGCGACCCCACCGTCACCGTGGTCCTGGCGGCCTACCTCATCGGCTTTGCCGTCGCCCTGCTGTACGCCTCCTCGGCCGTCGTCGTCCTGGCAGCCTGGTTCTTGCAGGACGACGCCGTCAAGGCCTTCCTGATCGGCACCGCCCCCGCGGCCGATCCAGGAGTGTCGTACACCGTGCTTACCGGCGTCGGCCCGTATGTGGGGTTCATCGCAGCCTTACTGCTCATCGTCTCCATCGTGGCCCATATCCGCGGAGAGCGGTACGTCGCCGAGGGCACCCTCATGCCCTCGGAGACCTATGGTCGGGGCATGAGGGGGGTCGGGGCGCCGGAGAGCCTCCTGCTGTCCAGCATACGCTGGTGGTTCACCGGGCGAAGAAGGAACGGACCTCCCTGACCGGGTCGGCTGAGGCCACCGCCCCCAGCTGCTGCTTGTATCGCGAGGCCCGGGAGTCCAGTATGACCGCCGCTCCGCGGTCGGTCTCCATGCGTATCAGCCGGCCGATGGCCTGCTGCGTCTTGCGCAGCGCCGGGGCCAGGGAGGTGTAGTCCCATCCCCTGCCGAAGCCATACTTCTTGTCGAAGCGGGCCTTCAGCTCCTCCGACACGAGCGAGGGGGGCGGGTACGGCAGGCCGACGATGATGGCCAGGTTCAGCTCCTCCCCGGGGAAGTCCAGCCCTTCGGCCACCTTGCCGCCCATGACGGTGAAGAACACCCCGTTGCGGCCGCTCTTGAACCGCTGCACCGCCTCGGCGAAGTTGCGCGACCTCGACTCCTCCCAGAAAAGGTTGCGAGGTATGCTCTTTTCCAGCACCGGCCGCATGGACTTCAGCATCTCGTAGGAGCGGAAGAACACCATGGTGTTCTTGGTGGTGCTGTTGCACAGCCCAACGATGCGGTCTTCGATGCGCCTTTTCATGGACGGGTCGGCCCGCATCTCCCTCATGCCGGGATTGACGTCGTCGGCGTACAGCACCAGGCGGTTCTCGGGCGGGAACGGCGACGGGAACACCTTCTGCATCGTGTCCCTGGGAAGGTCCAGGACGTCGACGTACTGCTGCAGGGGCTGCAGGGTGCCGGACATGTGCACCACGCCGTTGCACTGGCGAAGGAACTCCAGCGTGGTCTTGGGCTCCAGACAGCTGGCGATCAGTCCCCCGCCGCCGGAGGCCGACACGGTCTTCATGAACCTTGCGTCCGAGGCGGCGAACCAGTCGTCCAGCGTGGCGGCGAGCTTCAGCGTCGCTGACATGGGATTGTCCCCGTCCTTGAGCCGCTTCTCCAGGATCATCTCCCCCAGGTCGTGCAGGTTGGTCGTCAGCATGTCCAGCTCCTCATCGCTCAGCTGCATCTCCTCTCGCATCCGTCCTTCCAGGAACCGGCGGCCCAGGCGCGCCTCCAGCGCGCCGTCGCACTGCTCGTTGGCGGCGTCCTGTATGATGTCCCGCAGCGTCGAGGTGAGGCGGTTCACGTCCACGCCCTTGGCGAGCCACGCCCTCCCGTACTGTTTGGCCTCCGCCTCCACCCCGTCCAGCTCGCTGGCCCACAGGGCGAAGGACTCCTCGTCCCGGGCGGCGTCGATCAGGTTGTGGGCCTCGTCCACCACGACCACGAAGTCGTCGGCTGTCAGCTGCAGCCGCTCGAACAGGCTTCGGCGGATGTCGGACGAGAGCATGTGGATGTAGGGCAGCACCAGCACGTCGGCCTCGGCCATGATGAGCTTCCGGGCCTCGTACGGGCATGAGCCGGTGCTCTGGCAGAACGCGTCGAACTCCTCGGCGGTGGGATTGTTGCGACTGGCGAAGCCGAGGAACATGGAATCGTCGCATGCCAGCAGGTTGGAGTAGTGGGGGCATCCTCCCTTCTCCTTCCTCATGGAGCGCTTCTTCATGTCCTCGCACAGGCGGGACATGGCGCCCGGGGAGATGGCGTCGCCCTCCCCGAAGGAGCGCATGAGCAGGCACGACTTCCCCCGCCCCAGGATGGGGAGGCCGAACACCTTCCTCTTCTCGGAGATGTTCCGCAGCTCCTTCATCACCTGATCGCTCTGCGATACCGTCCTGGTCAGGTAGATGACCTTCTTGCGCTTGTCCAGCGCGTACTCCAACGCCCCGGACAGGGCGCACACGGTCTTGCCCGTCCCGGTGCCGCTCTCCATGACCAGGTGGCGACCTGAGGCCAACGCCTCCCGTATGGCATTCACGATGGTCATCTGCCCGTCCCGGGGCGCGTAGGGGAACAGCCCCGGCGCGGAAGGGTCGAGCACCGGCCCCCTCTCCCGTACGGTGGTCTGGCCGGTAGGCTCCTTGCAATGCGGGCAGCGCGACCGATTGGGGGGCACCAGCGTCTTGCATCGGGAACAGAAGTGGCCAGCCATGTTCCGAGCCATGCTCGGGGCCCATATAAACGTGCCTGCCGGCTTTCTCTCTCATTCCGAAAGTGCTCTCTGAAAGTGCCCTCCAGACGGACCGATCGCAACGCTGGCCGAGGTGGCCGACCACCGTCGAACGCTTCGGGCCGGTGACGACACCCTCGGCCCCTGGCCGATGCCGTCCCCGGGCCGGTCCAATTATATTGGCCAAGTTTTTATTATCGAAGACTGGCGTTGCAGGCAGAAGTTCGGAAGGTTTCGGGATGAGCGCGACGATCGATCTGGCATCTGTGGACGGCACCATGATCGCCCAAGTGGGAGGAAAGGCCGCCAATCTGGGACAGTTGATACGAGCGGGCTTCCCCGTCCCCAGCGGCCTGGTGGTCACGGTGGAGGCGTACGATGGTTTCCTGGCCGAGCACGGTCTGACGGCGCGCATCGAGGAGGTCCTGCGGACCGTGGACTTCGACCGGGAGGACAGCATCGAGGCGGCCGCTCGTGATATCAAGGAACTGTTCCTGGAACCCGGTAGTGGACTGTGCAAAGAGCTGCTGGCCGCCCTCGCCAAGGTGGACCGGGAAGGCCTCTGGGCGGTCCGCTCCTCGGCGGTCGCGGAAGACCAGGCCTCGGCCTCCTTCGCCGGCCAGCAGGACACGTTCCTCAACGTGCCGATGGAGGACGTCCCCATGCACGTCTGCCGGTGCTGGGCGTCCTATTGGAACGCCAGGGCCATCGCCTACCGGGAACGGGCCGGGGTGCCCCAGTTGCAGGCCGGCATCGCCGTGGTGGTGCAGCGGATGGTCGACGCCAGGAGCTCGGGGATCCTGTTCACCTCCGATCCGATAGGGGGCAGGAAGGACCGCCTCATAATCGAGTCCTCCTGGGGACTGGGGGAGTCCATAGCCTCCGGCCTGGTGGCCCCCGACCGCTTCGTGTGCGACAAGGGGCGCCGCCGGGTGGTGGAGTCGACCATCAACCGCAAGGTCACCGCCATCTACCTCTCGGCCGACGGCTCCCGTTCCGTCCCGGTGGGCGAGAGGGATCAGACAAGGCCCTCGCTCACCACCGAGGAGGTCAGGGAGCTGATCAGGTGGGGCCGCCGCCTCGAGGACCACTTCGGTTCCCCCCAGGACGTCGAGTTCGCCCTAGAGGGAGACGATATCTTGCTCCTCCAGTCGCGCCCCATCACCACCCTGGTCGAGGACGGCGGGACGCTGTGGACCCGAGGATACGGGGACGAGTACTGGGCCGACGTGACCTCCCCCCTGTTCTTCTCGGTCCTGGGCGAGCTGCTGACGGAATACGTCAACCATGAGGGCTCGCGCATCATGGGCTACCGAAACATCACCGACAAGGTGCTCCTCAAGGTCCACAAGGGCCATATCTACTTCAACGCCTCGGTGCTGGAGGAGGTCTTCGTCTACAATCCCAAGTTCTCCCGCACCAAGGAGCTTCTGAACTACTTCCCCCCAGAAGGACCAGGCCCGCATCGCCCAGGCCGACACCCGGATCGCCAGGCGGCTATGGGCAGAGGTGCGCATCGGCCTCCTGGACCCCGATGGGATGATCTTCCGGACCGACAAGGCCTACCGGCGGTGGGCGGCCGAGTTCACGGAGAGGATGGAACGGCTCGACGCGATGGACCTGACGACCCTGTCGGACGAGGCGCTGGGCGATGAGTACAGGGAGCTCATCGAAGCGGGACTGAAGCACTACCGCCTCATCCGCTACGGCATGGTCACCCACAGCATCGGCACCAACCTCATGGTGAAGAGGTGGCTGCAGGACTGGCTGGACGACCGCTCCGGGGTCTACTATTCCAAGCTCATCTCCGGCCTCGACGACAACAAGACCATCCGGACCAACATCGAGCTGGCCAAGCTGGCCCGCTCGGCGGCGAGGGACGAGGCGGTCAGGGAGGCGCTTCGCTCCCACACCTCCCGCGAGGCGCTCTCGTTGCTGGAGTCCGACCCGTCCCTGGCCCGATTCAAGGCCGACCTGAACGCCTTCCTCCGCCAGTACGGCCATCGCTCCCACACCCGGGAGTTCTACTTCCCCCGATGGGCCGACGATCCCTCCCTGATCATCGACGTGGTCAAGGCGCTGCTCGACTCCGACCTGGGAGACCTCGAGAAGCAGGAGCGGAAGAAGGTCCGCGAGAGGAAGGAGACGGAGAGGGAGGTCCTGGAGAAGATCGGCCGCCTCCGCCTGGGGTTCTTCAAGAAGCTCCTGTTCCGGACCGTGCTGCACTATGCCCAGACCTATCTGGGATTCCGCGAGAACCAGCGCTTCTACCTGGACCACATGATCCTGCGGTGGCGGCGGATGTTCCTGGAATACGGACGGCGGCTGGCCGCCAAGGGCGTGCTGGACTCGCCCGAGGACGTCTTCTTCCTCAGCAAGGAGGAGGTGTTCGAGCTCATCGATGCCCCCCGCGATGTGAGGGCCCCGGTGAGCGAGAGGAGGGCGGAGTTCGATCGATATCGCGACGTCCTGCCGCCCAAGTTCCTGCGAGGGAACGTGGAGTTCGACGATACCGCGGTCCACGCCAAGGACGCCGCCCGCATCACCGGCACCTCGGCCAGCCCGGGAGTGGTCTCCGGGACCATACGGGTGGTGGCTCGCATCGAGGACCTCCCCCAGGTCAAGGAGGGCGAGATCATGGTCACGTCCAACACCGATCCGGGCTGGACGGCCATCTTCCCCAAGCTGGGAGGGCTCATCACCGAGACGGGCGGCATCCTCTCCCACGGCGCGGTGGTGTCCCGGGAGTATGGCATACCAGCGGTGACGGCCGTCAAGGATGCCACCGCCATCTTCCGGACGGGACAGTCGGTCACCCTCGACGGGAACGACGGGACCATCTACATAGTGGAGGTTTGACAATGAGCTACGATACGCTTCATCGGCCGGGCGCGGAAAGGGAATGGAACGAGAGCTTCTACTTCAACTTCTACGACGCCCGCAACGACATCTGCGGCTTCATGCGCATAGGCCTCAAGCCCAACGTGGACGAGCGCTCCATGTTCCTCTTCCTCATGCTGCCCGACGGCCGCGCGGTGGGAACGCGCGGCGTGGCGCCGATGGGCGACAGTTCATTGTCCGTCAATGGGCTCGAGCTCACCATGCTGGAGCCGGAGAGCCGGTGGCGGCTGCGCTACCAGGGTCCGATGGCCCGGATGGGGACTGAAGAGGTCTCTATGGTGAACATGGACCTGGTCTTCGATTGCCTGGCCCCGACCTATGACTATCGCCGCAGCGTCGGTGCGGAGGGCGAGCGGATCGCCCGGCAGGTCGCCTCCGAGCACCTCGAGCAGTTCGGCCAGGTCTCCGGCGCGATCGATATCGACGGCCAGAGGACGGCGGTCGATGGCCTGGGGGAGCGGGACCACTCCTGGGGGGTCCGCGACTGGAACGCCCCCAGGATGTGGTACTGGATCACCGCCCAGTTCGACCAGGGGACCGCCCTCAACGTCACCAAGCTCTTCACCGAGGAGGGTGAGGTCTCGGCCGGCTTCGTCCACCTGGACGGACGAACGGTCCCTCTCGTCCACGCCGACATCGTCACGTCGCTAGACTCCCGGGGCTGGCCCCAGGCCCTGGAGATGACCTTGACCGACAGCGAGGGCGGCAGGCACATGGTCACCGCCGAGGTCATGAGGTCGGTCCAGCTGCCCTTCGTCGGTCGCGACGGGAAGTCCAGCTCGCTCATGCACGAGACCCTGGCCCGGTACGTCTGGCGCGGCCAGACGGGATACGGCATCGCCGAGGTGCTGCTCCGGCAGTGATCTCGAACCAGGAAAGGGCTGGCCCTACCGGACCAGCTGGATCATGCGCTGGTCGACCTCGTCGAACTGCTGCGACAGCTGTTCGATCCTCCCCTGGTCGAACATCTGCTGGGCCCGGGGGAACATATCGTTCTCCTCCTCCTGGACATGGTCCTGGATGGCCTGGGTGAGCTGGGACAGGACCGACGCAGCGCCTCCCTCCTGCTTCAGCTGCTGCAGCAGCTGCCTGATCTGGCCGTGCTCCTCCTGGGCATGCTGGACCATCTCCCCCTCCTGGCCCTCCATGGCGGGGTAGAGCGACTCCTCCTCGGCCTTCATGTGGGCCTGCAGGGATTGGTTCAATAGGTCGTAGGTCGACCGGTCGTACGAGCCGGACAGCTGCTCCAGCAGGCTCTCGACCTCACGGTGCTCGCTCTTGATGTGCTCGAAGATGTTCGTTGCCATTTCCACGCCTCCTAGCCAGCGATGCTGGCCTAGAGGCGCTGGGAGCGGTGGATATTAGAACGTTGTCCGACGAAAGCTCAATGGCACTGGCAATGCCCATGCCCGTGGCCATCTTCCGCCCTCGGCAGGTCCCACACCTTCCTTAGCAGTTCCATGACCTCTCCCTGGCCGTTGCAGACCACATAGTCGTCGGTGAGGGGGGTGTCCTTGGCGATCTCGTAGGAATGCTCGGGCGCCGGGCTGTCATAGCGGAGGATGTACACGCGGAACGTCCCGCGGGCCGCCTTGTCGGCCTTGGGGGCGGAGACGACCGACGCTCCGTAATCGTTGGGAAATCGGTAGATGTCATGGATCCTGTCCCCCTCCATGCATCCGCACACGCACTTGGCGTTGAGGTCCACCTTGTACTCGTCGAACTCCATGCTGATGACCATGGCGTATATGGGGCCCGCAGGATATAATCAGCGAGGCCCCGTCACTCCAGCGGCAGCCATCCCGCCACCCGGAGCTTGCCGCCGTCCAGGTACATCAGCACCGCCCGGCCCCCGGCGGGGTGCACCAGGGGCTTCTCCAGGGTCATGGTCACCTGCGGCCTCCGGACGTCGGTACCGCCCACCGAGGTGATGCGGGCCGGTATGAACTGCATCCAGTGGCCCACGTGGAGCACCATCCCCTCCTTCAGGGGATGCTTCCAGAAGCCCACCAGCTCGGCGTTCCCCGACAGCTCGGTCGTTCTCTTGAGACTGGCATCGGCGCTCAGGACCATGCCGCGGTCCAGCTCCTCGACGCTGATGTTCTTCAGCGCCAGGCCCACGCGGTCCCCGGCCACCGCCTCGTCGAAGTCGTCATCGTGCTTCTGGATGGAGCGCACCTGGGCGGAGCGCTCGGTCGGCAGGGCGGTCAGCGCATCATGCTTCCTAATGGTCCCACGCGCCACCATCCCCAGGACCACCGTCCCCACTCCCTTCACGTTGAAGAAGTGGTCCACTGGCACGGCGCCAGGGACGTCCTCGGCTGGACGGCCGCCATCCTGGGCCGCCGCCAGCAGGAACTCGCGGATGGCCGTGGCGTCGTCCTCGATGATCTCGTAGCTCTCCAGCACCGTCCCCTTGATCAGAGGGGCCAGCTGCTCGGGGGCGATGAAGTTGCGCAGGACGATGTATCCCTCGGACACCCCGACGCTGTGGAGCATCACCATGCACTCGCCCAGCTTGGCGTCGATAGCCTCCACCACCACCAGGGCGCGGTCGGACATGGACGCGGAGTAGAACAGCGGGGCTAGGCGGTCGGGGTAGCCGGTCGGCTCCAGCAGCGTGACGGTGGTGGAGCCCTGCTTGATGTCGTACAGCGTGATATCGGAGACGGTCCCCTTCTTACCGATGTCCTTGGAGTAGCCATTGGGAGCGATGACAGCGACGTTGAGGTTGGCCATGGCCGGTAGAGCAGGGGCGGCGGATATGAGGATTGCGGTATCAGGGCCGGGGGCCGCACACCTCGGCCTTGCCACGGGCCAGCGAG
>LJKK01000092.1 GCA_001421185.1 Methanomassiliicoccales archaeon RumEn M1 | reverse complement strand
TCCGCATAAAGGAATACCCGGCGGCCAGCATCGAGGACGCCATCGTGGCCGCGGTGCACGCGGAGAGGGACGGGGCCATCGCCCTCGTCTGCGCCCCCATCGCCGCGCCCACGGTGGAGAAGATCCTCACCATACCGGTCTCCATAGTCATCCCCCAGGAGAGCGTGGTGCGGGCCATCGCCCGGGCCGCCGAGAAGTCCGCCTAGGTGCCGGTCTTCTGCACTTCCAGCTCATCCAGGATGTCCCTGCGCAGGGCGATGAACTTGCTGGACGCGCGGTCGCGGGTCCGCGGGAGGTCGATATCCCACAGGTCCTTGATGGAGCCGGGGCGGGCGGTCATGACCACTATGCGGTCGGCCAGGAACACCGCCTCATCGACCGAGTGCGTCACGAACAGGACGGTCTTCTTCGTCTCCTTCCAGATGCGGAGGAGCTCCATCTGCATCTGGTTCCTGGTCTGGGCGTCCAGGGCGCCGAAGGGCTCGTCCATCAGCAGCACCGCCGGGTCGTTGGCCAGCGCCCTGGCGATCCCCACGCGCTGCTTCATTCCACCGGACAGCTGCTTGGGATGAGACATCTCGAAGTCCTTCAGGCCTACCAGGTCCACGTACCTTTGCGATGTTTCTGCCCTTTTCTCTGCTGGAACTCCCTTGATCTCCAGGCCGAACTCGATATTCTTCTTGACGTTGCGCCAGGGGAACAGGCCAAATTCCTGGAAGACCATGCCGCGGTCGGAGCCCGGGCCTGTTATCTCCTTCTGACCAATTTTTATGCTCCCAGAGGTTAACTGCTCAAGACCTGCCACTATGCGAAGTAATGTTGTCTTTCCGCAGCCGGATGGGCCCAGTATGCAAACAAACTCTCCGTTCTCGACCTCCAGGTCAAAATTCTCTATCGCTACTATCTGACCATTATCCTTCGGGAAGGATTTACCGAGGCCTTTGATAGAGAGTATCACATCATTCCTGTCCAAATTTTCACTCTCCTCTCTAGAAATTCACTCAAGGCCAGCGTAACGATTCCCAACAGCCCTACAACAACCATCCCGGCGAACATGATATCGTATCTACCTATGCTCTGTCCTGCAGTGATTAGTACTCCGATCCCGCCGCCCTGTGCTGCAAATAATTCGGCCGCCACGATGCACATCCATCCTATTCCAACACCGATCTTCAGTCCTGTCATGATGTAGGGGATCGATGATGGAAGCACTACTTTCGTGAACACCTGCTTGTTGGATGCCCCCTGAGTCCTGGCCACGTCTATCAGCAATGGGTCGACGCTCTTGACCCCGAAGATCATGTTCGATAGGACGGGGAAGAATACTCCGATAAATATCGTGATTACTGGGCCCCAGTATAGGCCCAAGGAGAGAAGCAGGAAGGGTACCCACGCTATCGGAGGCACGGGTCGCAGTATCTCCAGTATCGGTTTGCTGAAGGCCTCAACCAGACTCGAGTATCCGATTATCAGTCCAATAGGCACCGCCAGACCGACCGCCAGGGCGAACCCTACGACGAAGCGTCCCAAACTGGCGCCGATGTTCGATAGCAAGGACTGGTGGGTGACCGGGTCCCACGTCCAGGCAAGCACCAGTGCGTCCCAGACCTCTAATGGGGTCGGTAGGTAAAAGTAACCTTGACCTTGCAAGTATAGCGCCAATAGCCACCATGCTGCGATAAATATCGGCAGAGAGGAGACTGCGAGGACGACCTTAGGCAGATTATCTCTTGAAAAGACGCCACGCATCTTATTACTGTACCTGGGGAGATCATCCATCATGTTCGTCCACCCCACTTGGCTAAAAAAATAAAAAGGTTTGGAACTCAGCGAGTGAGCCTATATCCATATTCCTCGGCGATTGCGACGAGGAGCAGGTACTGAATGCTCGAGGTGCCAGGCTGTCCGATGGTCAGGCCGTTCAGGTCCTCGATGGTCCTGTCACCTGCGACTATCAATGCGGATCCCTCGGTGTTGGCGAGGGCCAGGATCTTTACAGGGTGTCCCTGGTTCGCGACATTGAGGATTACTGGAGGTGATCCAAGATAAGCTACATCCCAGTTACCGTGACCCACCATCACTGCCCCTCCATTGGAGTACCCTCCTCCGGGCATGCCACTCGGCACCTCAGCATTGATCCCATACCTCATGAATAGGCTCCTACCCTCTTCATTGCCATCGATGGGGAGTTCGATATTGCTGGCAACTACTCGGGCAAGCTGGTGTAGATCACCCTGGAGATAACCGATCTTTACGGGGGTGAGTTCAGCCCCTGGCTCGACCTCATCGATCCTTTCTAGATAGGAGAGGTCGACCAGGCTGTTCACGAACTCATCGACGTTCTGCACACGGTTTTTCGAGATGAGGCCAGCGTCCAGATACTCGTTGGTAAACGTCTCGAGATAGGAGATGGTCTCCGGCGTTATGTCGTAGGTCAACTTCATGTTCTGGAGGGCCATCTCGACGACCTCTTCGCTCACATCACTGAACTCACTGGCAACATTTAATAGCGCGTTATAGTTTTCCGGATTCGAATCTTTGTTCTCGATGGTCTCCAGAATCCAGTTGGTCGCTTCCACATGGGCCTTGACGACCCTGGCCATGACATCGTCGCCTATTTCTGAATTTGAGTTGGCGACGAGCACGCAACATGGATGGTCAGGCCACACCTCTCCAGACTGGATCAAGACCTTTGCTGCTCCCGAGTGAACACACTCCGAAGCATATGGCTCCCAGCTTACTGCTCCATCGATCAAGCTGCTTTGAAGATACTCCTCATGCTGTGCTGGCGGCACGTCCAGATACTTGATCCCATCTCTCTGAAGGGCACCGGACGCCATCACTCCAGCAACGGCGATAATTGCCACTACTACAATGGCAATGGCGATAGTTGTGCTCCGTTTCATGTAATACCTGGGACTTCGACTGGGCTCGTCATATAAATCCCTTATCTCTAAATAGGTCATCGTTATCCTACTTGTGATAAATCTCTAGATGACTTTCCCCAAAGTCATTTTATTTCGGAGAAAATTAATGGCGAATGGACAATACGATGGTGTACGTTCATACTAGCGGTATGTTGTTCTATCGGGTTCGACTTGTTGTGAGCATAAACAAGTAAATACCTTTACAAACATCAGCTGCCGATATTAATGTTCGAGCTTCGCGTGGAGAGCAACACCCCCCTGACCCCTCTGAGCGACGTCGACGACATCGCGCTGCAGTTCCTCACCCACATCGGATACCTTCCCAAGGGCTACAATCCCAAGACCAACGTGGCGGACACCCAGGACAGCGTGCCATACCGATTGTTCATGGATTGCTTCATGCGCAACATCAAGCGGGTGTGGCAGGTTGAGGAGCTCGCCGCCTATCTCAACACGACCAAGCCCACCATCTACCGGCACCTCAACAAGCTTAAGTCCATCGACCTGCTGGAGGAGGCGGAAGTGGAGCGCGACGGCGTCATGAAGCGCGGATATCGCATACGCTACGGCGACCTCCGCAAGGCCTGGTCGTTCACCGAGGCCAACGTGGACATGGCCATGCAGAACTACCGCCAGACCGTGGACCACTTCCAGAGGCTCATCGAGGAGGCCATGGAATGAAGGCCAACGAGAACGAACAGTTCGTCATCAAGGGCTCGAAGTATCGCGTGGCCAGCAAGAACGGCGACGGTGCGCCGATCATTTCCACTGGGGAGTTCCGGGGCTACGCGGCGTTCTCCAGCGAACTGGCCATCGTCCTGAAGATGGACGCCACCGACGGTTCGGAGGGCCAGCTGCGCTTCATACCCTATCACGCCATCCTCACCATCGACGTGATCGAGATGGCCTCGCAGCAGGCCAAGGAAGTGACCAAGGAGTGCCAGGTATACTACGGCTGAGCGACGTGTCCTCTGAAGACTACCATAGGGAGCTGGTCGAGCGCCTGCTCGACGGCCGCATCCAGGACAAGGATGACCTCCAGCGGGCCAAGATCGAGCTGTGCCGCAAGCACCGGCTGAAGGGCGTGCCGCCCAACTCCGAGACGTTGGGGCGGCTGAGCGGCGAGGAGCTGGAGAGGGCGGAGGCCATTCTGCAGCGCAAGCCGGTGCGGACGCTTTCGGGCGTGGCCGTCGTGGCCGTTATGACCTCCCCGGCGCCCTGTCCGCACGGCAAGTGCATCTTCTGCCCCGGCGGGGTCGACAACGGCTCGCCGCAGTCGTACACGGGAAAGGAACCAGCGGCCCGCCGCGGCGCCCACTACAGCTTCGACCCGTACGAGCAGGTCAAGGGACGGATAGAGCAGCTGGAGGCCATCGGACATCATGCCGGGAAGATCGACCTCATCATCATGGGCGGCACGTTCACGTCGCGCCCGCCGGAGTACCAGGAGGACTTCGTCAAGCGATGCCTCGACGCCATGAACGGCGCCGCCTCTGGAACCCTGGAGGAGGCGCAGGCGCTCAACGAGGGGGCGCCCTATCGCTGCATTGGGATGACCGTCGAGACCCGCCCCGACGCATTGACGGAGGAGCAGTGCGCCGCCTCCATGCGCCTGGGCATGACCCGGGTGGAGATGGGAGTGCAGGTCCTTGACGATGAGATCCTCAGGAGCGTGAACCGGGGGGCACGGGCTGCAGGCCATCGTGGACGCGACGGCGGTGGCCAAGCGCGCCGGTCTCAAGGTGTGCTATCACATCATGCCCGGCCTCCCCGGCTCGTCGCCCGAGCTCGACGTCGAGAGCTTCCGCCGCATGTTCGACGACCCCGCCTTCCGTCCCGACATGCTGAAGATATACCCCACGCTGGTCGTCAAGGGGACCAGGCTGCACGAGATGTGGGAATCGGGCGATTATCGTCCGTACACCACCGACGAGGCGGCGGAGGTCATCGCCAGGATGAAATCCCTCGTTCCGCCGTACGTGCGCATACAGCGCATCCAGAGGGACATCCCGGTCCCGCTCATCGAGGCCGGGGTGGACAAGGGGCACCTGCGCGAGCTGGTCAAGGAGCGGATGCGTTCACATGGAACGGCATGCCGCTGCATACGGTGCCACGAGGTCGGCCTCATGGGGGTGGTCGACTACCGCGCGGAGGACGCGCGATTCGATGAGATATCATACGAGGCTTCCGGGGGAAGGGAGCACTTTCTCACCGTCTCGCTCCCGGAGCGGGACGCCCTCGTCGGATACGTCCGGTTGCGCACGGGCGACGGCCCGGTGGCCGGCATCAGGGAGCTGAAGGTGTTCGGCAGGATCGTGCCGCTCGACCAGGACGGTGAGGGATGGCAGCACCGCGGGTTCGGCCGCGAGCTCGTGTCCAGGGCCGAGGAGAGGGCCAGGGAGCAGGGCTGCTCGGCCATTCGCGTCACCAGCGGGGTCGGGGTGCGGCGCTATTACGCGTCCCTGGGATACCATCGCGACGGCATGTACATGGCCAAGCGCCTGTGAGCGTACAGTACAAATATGCGGCCGATGGCTAGGACGTTGCATGCGAACGTGCGAGCGAGAGAAACTGGAGCGCTCGGAGGAGGAGTGGCGGCGCGTGCTGACCCCCGAGCAGTTCCGCATACTCCGCCAGGACGGTACCGAGCCGCCATTCCGCAACAAGTACTGGGACAATCACGACAAGGGCGTATACCTGTGCGCCGGATGCCATAGCGAACTGTTCTCCTCGGAGGCCAAGTTCGAGTCGGGGACGGGATGGCCCAGCTTCTTCGAGCCCATATGCGAGGGGGCGGTGGAGATAGTCCCGGACGAACGCTTCGGCATGGTCCGCGACGGCGTGGCGTGCGCGAGGTGCGGCGGGCATCTGGGGCATGTCTTCGAGGACGGCCCGCCGCCCACCGGTCTGAGGTATTGCATGAACTCCGGGGCCCTTGAGTTCAAGAAGGAGTGATGGGGGCCGGCCCCCGGCCCGCTCAGACGTTGGAGACGGACATCACGACGACGTCGCGGACCGCCCTCATCTCGCTGAACGGAAGCACCAGGCGTCCCTGGGCATCGGTCTTGTAGAGGCGGGTCTCGACCTCTTGGGCGGGGACCACCAGGACGTTCTGGATGTCGCCGCTGGCAGTGTTTATGAGAAAGTTGTCGATCATTCCCAGGATCTGCCCGTCGTTGGTCATTACCGTCTTTCCCTTGAGCTCAGTGATAAATTTCCTCATCCCAGCAACCTCTTTTAAGGTGATTTTTGACTGGGCAAGAATCAGGTCCTCCGTATTTAACACATGCGAGACGCGTTCCGCTTTCGGCATCGTCGGGAGGCGGTCCTGAGCGTCAGGAAGCAATGTTTATCTACCGGCGGACGATTTCGCCCAGCAAGAGATGGCCTAGCTTGATCACCCGGGAAAAATGGTCTCCGAATGGGAATGGCTGCGCGTTCTTGAACATCCTGGGCGATTACCGGTATCTCAGCGAGGGACACTACAGCAGCGTTGAGGCGGAGATCTCGGGCGTTCGGGTGTATCCGAGGGTCAAGGAAGCGCTCGACGCCTACATCGTACCGCTTTGCCTGCAGCGCGCCGAGGCGGCCGGCATTCCGGTGCCCGAGAATTACATCACGAACGACGTTTCGAACCGCCCTGCATCGTCTATCCCATCAATCCGTTCATGAAGAGGCACAGCGTGGTGCACAAGGCCGGCCACGTGAAGAGGATCGCCCGGTCCATGACGAGGAACTTCAAGTACGCCATGTGCGTCCAGCGGATCGACGAGGGCGCGGCGGTGCGCGAGTACAAGTGCGTGATGGGCAGCACCACCAGCGAGCATCTCGACGACATGGCGGCCAAGGTGTGGGACCTGTTCCATCTCCCCCTCTGCAAGCTGCGCATCATCGAGGACGGGAGGCTGATGCTGAGCGCCATCGAGCCGCTGCAGCTGCAGGACCTCGGTTCAAGGGAGCTGAAGCTCCTAAGGAAGGCGAACGAATGGCAAAGATAGCCTGTTTCGTAGAACGCTACACGGTGTCCAGGGCGGAGGAGCTAACCGCGCTGGCCAACTTCAAGATGGCCGCCCATCGATTGGGGCATGAGCTAGAGTTCATCTTCCGCCGGGACATCGCCCGCATCCCGTCGTACGACGCCCTGTTCATCCGCTCGCTCACCGACCCGCTGAACGCCGCCTACGTGGCCTCGCGCACGGCGGAACTGCACGGCATGCCGGTGATAGACGATCCCGACTCCATCATCATCTGCTGCGACAAGATCAACATGTACATGCACCTGATGCGCGCCAACGTGCCGATACCGGAGACGCGGTTCATCGGCAAGACCGAGATCGACAGGGCGAGCATCGAAGCCCTCTTCGAGGAGCTGGGGAGCCCCCTCATCCTGAAGGCGCCGCACACCTCCTTCTCGCTGCATGTGGACAAGGTCTCCACGGTGAAGGAGTTCCAGGAAGCGGCCCGCAAATATTGCCGCCGGGCCGATGAGATCGTGGCCCAGAGGTACGTCCCCTCCCGGTTCGATTGGAGGGTGACGACGCTGGACGGAGAGGTGCTCTTCGTGTGCAAGTACGTGATGCCCGGCGATTCGTGGAAGCTGTCGCGCCAGGACAATGGCCACACCGAGTGGGCCAAGATCGAGGCGGTGGACGTGGCCACCGTCGACCCTCGCCTCCTGGAGGTGGGCCTGGCGGCCTCCAGGGCCATCGGCCGGGGCCTCTACGGCGTGGACATCAAGCAGGTGGGCGACGAGTACATCGTCATCGAGGTGAACGACAACCCCAACATCGACGCCGGCGGGGAGGACGCCAAGGCGCCCGAGGTATACGGGCGGATCATCCAGCGGCTGGCCGGCGAACGCTCGTCCTGAACTATCGGTACACCCCGGGGTCCTGCCACTTGGGCACGGACGGGTCGATGCTGTGGCTGAACTCCTCGTACCACTTCATGACGTCCTTGGTGCAGGACGCGCGGACCACCTTGAGCGCGGCCTCGAAGTGCCGCTGCCCCACCATGGCGGCGGCAGGGTCCTCGCGCAGCGCGATCATGGCGGCCTCCCGACACAGCGACTCAAGGTCAGCGCCGGCGAAGCCCTCGGTCCTGGCCACCAGCTCGTCCAGGTCGACGGCGTCGAGCGGCATCCGGGCGGTCTTGATGCGGAGGATGCTCGACCGGGCCTGGGCATCGGGCAGCGGCACCAGGGCCAGGCGGTCGAAGCGGCCCGGGCGCAGCAGCGCCGGATCGATGATGTCCGGCCGGTTGGTGGCCGCCATGACGGTCACGCGGTCCAGTGGCTCGAACCCGTCCATCGACGTCAGCAGCTGGTTCACCACCCGCTCGATGGCGTGGGAGTCGAGATCGCTCCCCCTCCGGGGGGCGATGGCGTCCAGCTCGTCCAGGAACACGATGGCCGGCGCCACCTGCTTGGCCTTCTTGAAGATCTGCCGGATGGCCTTCTCCGATTCCCCCAGCCACTTGCTCAGCACCTCTGGCCCCTTGACCGATATGAAGTTCACGTTGCACTCGCTGGCCACCGCCTTGGCGATGAGCGTCTTGCCGGTGCCAGGCGGACCGTACAGCAGGATCCCCCTGCCTGGCCTGATGCCCATCCGCTCGAACCTCGCCGGGTCCTCCAGGGGCAGCTCAACCATCTCGCGCAGCAGCTGCTTGACGTCATCGAGGCCGCCCACGTCGGACCACTGGACGTGCGGCACCTCTATGGCCACCTCGCGCATGGCCGACGGCTCCACCTCCCGGCGGGCCTCGTTGAAGTCCTCCTGCGTCACCCGCATGGACTCCAGCACCTCGGGCGCCACCGGGCGGTCGAGGTCCAGGTCCGGGACGTGCCTGGCCAGGCACTTCATGGCTGCCTCCCGGGCCAGGGCGGCGAGGTCGGCCCCCACGAAGCCGTGGGTGGAGCTGGCCAGCTTGCCCAGGTCCACGTCCTGGTCGAGGGGCATGCCGCGGGTGTGGATCTGCATGATCTCCAGCCTCCCCTCCCTGGTGGGGACGCCGATCTCGATCTCCCGGTCGAACCGTCCCGGGCGGCGCAGCGCCGGATCGATGGCGTCCTCTCGATTGGTCGCTCCGATCACGATGACCTGCCCGCGGCCTCCCAGGCCGTCCATGAGGGTGAGCATCTGGGCGACCACCCGGCGCTCCGTCTCGCCTGTCACCTCCTCGCGCCTGGGAGCAATGGAATCGATCTCGTCTATGAAGATGATGGACGGCGCGTCCTTCTCGGCCTCCTCGAACTTCTCCCGCAGCTTCTCCTCGCTCTGCCCGTAGTACTTGGACATGATCTCCGGGCCGTTGATGCTGTGAAAGTTCGCCCCCGACTCGTTGGCCACCGCCTTGGCGATGAGCGTCTTGCCGGTGCCAGGCGGACCGTACAGCAGGACGCCTCGCGGCGGCACGATGCCCAGGCGGTCGAACAGCTCGGGGTGCTTGAGCGGCAGCTCGATGATCTCGCGGACGCGCTTCAGCTCGTCGCCCAGGCCGCCCACGTCGTCATAGGTGACCGATGTCGAGGCCACCTCCTCCGCCTCCACCGGCTCGGTCTTCACCACCAGCTCGGTGTGGCTGCCGACGACGACCACGCCCGAGGGAGCGGCGCTGATCACCACGAAGGGCAGGAAGCCGCCCATGAGGGCGATGTTGGGTATGATGATGGCGTCGCCCTTCACCAGGGGGCGGTTGGTCAGCCCCTTCTTGAACAGCTCCTCCACTCCCTGGCCGAAGCGGACCCTCTTGCCCGGAGGGATCTTGGGCGCCACCACGATCTTGCTGGCCGGCTGCGTCTCGGCCTTCGACACGGCCACCTTCTCCCCGATGCTGATGCCGGCGTTGGAGCGTATCATGCCGTCGATGGAGATGAGCCCCTTGCCCTCGTCCTCCTGGGGGGCGCGGAACACCTTGGCCGCGGTCCTTCGCTTGCCGACTATCTCGATGAAGTCCCCCATGTCCACGCCCAGCTTCTTCCTGGTCTCGGTATCGATCCTGGCCCTCCCCAGGCCCACCTCCGACTGGTGCTGTGCGCTGGCAACCTTAAGCATTACCGGTTCGCTCACCCGATGCCCCGTCAAGGGAATCGTGGATGGCCATATTAATCTTGGGCCGTGAGGTGCATCAACATTATATCCGGACCTGTTCTTGTGAGGGCCATGGAGATGACGCCGGAATGCATCCCCTGCCTGCTGGGAAGGGTGTTGTTCGAATCAGAGCTGTGCGCCCCCCAGCTCGCCGCCGAGGCCATGCGCGAGGGGCTGGCGGCCCTCCGCGAGAACTACGTTCCCGGGGCGAACTCGGCCGAGGTGGCCACCAAGGTGCATCGCCGCGTGTACGATGCTCTCGGCTGCGAGGACCCCTACGCGGACCTCAAGGAGAAAAGCGATGTGGTGGCCGCATCGTTGCTGGACCGCGCGCGGGACTTCATCGAGCGCTCCGACGACCGGCTGGAGGCGGCCGTCCTGGTGTCCATCGCCGGCAACGTCATGGACTTCGGCATACCGGGGCATGACGACCCGGAGCAGCTGCGGAACGACCTCGACGGCATTCTGGCGCAGGGGCTGGACATCAACGACGTGGACCGTCTCAGGCAGATGCTGGGCCCCGGCCGGACGGTTGTCTATCTGACGGACAACTGCGGAGAATCGGTGCTGGACCGCCTGCTGGTGGAGGAGCTCCGCAGCACCGGGACCACGGTGGTCGGCGTGGTGAAGGGCGCCCCGGTCCTGACCGACGTAACGATGGCGGAGGCGCCCCGCGCCGGCCTGGACAGGGCGTTCGACGAGATCCTCACCACTGGGATGTTCGCCGTGGGTCTCGACGTCGATAGGGCGAACGACCGCCTCCGCTCCCTGCTGGACGAGGCCGACATCATCATCGCGAAGGGAATGGCGAACTTCGAGTCCCTGTCCGATGCCAACATCGGCCCCATCATCTACCTCATGAGGGCCAAGTGCCGGCCGGTGGCCCAGGCCATCGGGGCGAGGAAGGGCGACAACGTGGCCAAACTGTTCGCCTGAGCGTCGAACCTATTAAACGCGCGAAACTTCCATCTTGTTCCTCCATGTCCCGTAACGTGTTAGTTCCCGTGCATGCGATCGCCTCCGAGAAGGCAGGTGGGAGGCCATGAGCAGAGCGCGTCAGGCGGTGGTCCTCGCCGGCGGCAAGGGGACGAGGCTTCGACCGTTGACTAACGCCCGGCCCAAACCGCTCCTGCCCGTGCTGGGCCGTCCGTGCGTGGAGTATGTCATCGAGGCGATGGCGGAAGCGGGGGTGGAAGAGGTCTTCCTCACCTGCGGGTACCGCGCCGAGGACATGGTGGAGGCGTTGGGCTCGGGCGATCAGTTCGGGGTGGAGATCATCATGTGCTTCGAGGACGTCCCGGCCGGCACGGCGGGAGCGGTGAAGCTGCTGGAGGACCGCCTGGAGGACACCTTCATAGTGGCCTCGGGCGACGTGCTGGCCGACGTGGACGTCCGCTCCCTGGTCGATCAGCATGTCAGGACGGGAGCGATGGCCACCATGGCCCTGACCACCGTGGAGAGGCCGGAGGAGTTCGGCATCGTGGGCCTCGATGACGCCGGCAGGATCGAACGGTTCAAGGAGAAGCCCCGCACCGAGGAGGTGTTCTCCAACCTGATCAACGCCGGCATCTACGTGCTGGAGCGGGATGTGCTCCCCGAGATACCGAGGGGGGAGATGTATGACTTCTCCAAGCAGCTGTTCCCCAAGCTCCTGGCCGCCGGCCAGCCGCTGTACGGCGCCCGCCTGGGGGGCCTATGGAAGGACATCGGCCGCCCGCATGACCTGCTGGACGCCAACATCCTCATGGCCGAGCGGAGGGGGCGCGCCATCGAGGTGGCGGGAGCCGAGTGCAACGGGCGGATCGTGGCCACCTCGTTCTCGGCCGGCGGCTGCCGCATCGACGGTCCAGCGTACATAGGCGGCGCGGTGTCGATCGGCCACGGGGCGAGGCTGTCCTCATGCGCCGTCGGAAGCGGCACCGACATCGGGGACGGCAGCGAGGTGAGCGGCTCGTTCCTCATGGAAGGCTGCTCCCTCGGCTCTCATTGCCAGATCGCGGGAAGCCTGCTGGGGGGACAACGTCACGGTGGGCGACGGCGCCGTGCTGAGGGACTGCGTGCTGGGAGACGGGGTGCGGGTCGAGAGGGGCGCCAAGCTGCAAGGCCAGACATTAGAGTAGGCTCGCCGACCTTAAAATAGGCGGAGCTAGATGGCGGCTCGTGGCCGAACAGCGATGGTACGTGGGGCTCCTCTTGATGGCGGGGGCCATCTGGGGCTCCTCCTTTGCGGTCATCAAGGTCGGCCTGGAGTCCGTCGATCCCATCTTCTTCGCCCTGCTGCGGTTCGCCCTGGGAGGGGCCATCATGGCGCTCGCCATGCTCATCATGGGCCGGTTCGACCGCCGACTTCTGACGTCCAGGCCCATCATCGTCCTCTCGGCCGTCAACGCCGCCGCCTTCGCGCTGCAGAACGTGGGCCTGACCATGACCACGGCCACCAATGCCGCCCTGCTGATCAACATCAACGTGGGCATCGTGGCGATCCTGGCCGCGGTGATGCTCAAGGAGACGATCACCTCCCGCACCATCTATGGGCTGGGGATCGGCCTAGTGGGAGTGATAGTCATATCCACCGGAGGGGACCTGGCATCGGTCCTTCGCGACTCCTCGCTCGGCGACCTCCTGGTCTTCAGCGCCGGAGCGCTGTGGGCCTTCTACATCGTCTACATGAAGAGGACGCTCGAGCACGAGAAGGACGTGCTCATGATCAGCACCGCGGTGATCATCGGCTCGGCCGCGTTCCTCTTTCCCCTGACCCTGCTGATGGCCGACAGCACCTCCGTTCCCGCCTCGGGGCTGTGGACGGTATTGTACACGGGCATCGTATGCACGGCCCTCGCCTATCTGATCCACAATGTTGGCCTAAAGAGGGTGAGGGCCACCGATTTCCGCCATCATACTGCTGGTGGAGCCGGTCTTCGGCGTGCTGTTCGCCATATTGCTCCTGCAGGAATGGCCAACGGTATCGACCCTGGCCGGAGGGGCCCTGGTGCTGCTCTCCATCGGGGTGGTGTCGCGACGCGTTACCTAGATGTACTTGGACAGGATCTCGCGGGCCCTGGTGCCGTCATCGGTGGAGATGGCGACCTCGCTGACGTTGTTCCCGTGCGTCCCCAGGATGAACATCGACTCGATGTTGATCCCTGATTTGGACAGCACCTTGGTCACCTTGGAAAGCTCCCCCGGGCGGTCCGGGAGGGACACGACATCGATCTCTCTCTCAGAGAACTCCATGTTGGCGGCCCTTAGGGCGCTCCTGGTGCTGGCATCATCGTCCGTGACTATGCGGACCATGGGCCGGGGCGAGCCGAGGTCGGTGGATATGCCCCTGATGTTGACGGAGTTGCGGGACAGGGCCTCCGCGATCCTCGATACGTCACCAGGCTTGTTCTGGACGAAGATCTCGAACTGTTGCGTCATCACATATCGAACGGTCGGCCCTGGTTAATAATTCTCGGCCGACATAAGGCGTTAATATCAGCGTTCCTTTTGCACCATGGTGGCAGCTAGCAGGAAGGTGGCGGTGGCGGTGGTCAACTGGAGGAGGGCCGTCGATACGCTCGAGTGCCTAGCCACGCTCATCGAGCACTCCCCCTTCCCGCTGGACCTGGTGGTGGTCGACAACGGTTCCGGGGACGGCTCGGCCGAGCGGATATCGGAGCGTTTCCCCCAGGCCCACCTGATCGCGCTGGAGCGCAACGAAGGGTACGTGGCGGGCATCAACCTGGCCATCACCGAGGCGCTGGAGCGCGAGCCGGAGTTCATCCTGGTCATGAACAACGACGCCGTCTCCACCCCGGGGTTCCTGGAGCCGCTGCTGGACCTCATGGACCGCCGGCCCCGGTGCGGCATCGCGGGCCCCAAGATACTGTATTACGGCTCTGGCCGGGTATGGTTCGGAGGCGGGACGTACAACCGCTGGTTGGGATATACCAAGCATCAGCACATGGACGAGGCGGACGCCGAGGACGTCGAGAGGCCGATCGATTACGTGACCGGGTGCACCGCCCTCGTCCGCGCCGAGGTGTTCCGCGGCATCGGCCTGTACGACGAGGACTTCAACATGTACTTCGAGGACCTGGACCTCTGCCTCCGCGCCAGCGCGGCCGGCTATGAGAGCTGGTACGTGCCGTCGTCGGTGACCCGGCACAAGGTCTCGGCGTCCGCCGGGATCATGGGGGAGAACGTCCTGACGCCCATGCGGGCGTACCACTATGCGAGGAACGCCCTGCTGGTGATCGGCAAGAACCGACGAGGGCTCGGGGCGGCCACCTCCGTCATGGGCCAGTACCTGGTGGCGCTGCCGTACTACGCTCTCGGGATACTTCTGGGGCCGAGCAAGCGCTCCCTGCCCTCCTATCTACGGGGGCTGTGGGAGGGGACGCTATGGCTGCTGCGGCGGGAGGTCTGAGGCCGTGACGGAACGTCCCTCCCTCGAGTGGGTGCGCGACTTCCTATGCCCCGCCGGGATGGCGAAGGTGCTCATCATAGGGCTCGCCATCCGCCTCGCCGTGGCGCCCTGGACCTCCTACCCCTATGACGTCTATCCGTTCTACAGCGCCAGCGTGGACATGCTGGCCGGTCTGGGCATGTACGGCCATGCGACGTTCTCCTACCCTCCCGGCTTTGGCCTCATCCTATATCCGTTCATGCTCCTGTTGTCGCTGTTCGTCGACCCCTCGATGTTCGGAAGCTTCCAGCCGGAGATACTCGAGATGGGGGCGGTCTCCGACCTCGTCAGCCCGTTCATCACCGCCCCGGCGTTCAATCTCGCCTTCAAGCTACCGATGATCATCGGTGACGTCCTGGCCGCCTCCATGCTATTCCTCATGGTCCGCGAGTGGAAGGGGGAGGGCGCCGCCCGTTCGGCCTATGCCCTTCTGTTCCTCAACCCTCTGGTCATCTGGATCGGCTCGGTGATGGGGCAGTTCGACATACTGGCGGCCCTCTGCACGCTGGTCGCGGTGCACCTGTTCATCCACCAGCGCTATGCCCTGGCCGGCCTGGCCCTGGGGGCGGGGGCGCTCATCAAGATCTACCCCGCCTATCTGGCCGTCTTCTTCCTGGCCTATATCCTGCTGGCCGCCGGAACGGCCTTGAAGGACCGCGTCTCGTCCGCCGCCAGGCTGGTGGCCGGAACGCTGGCGGCGGCCATTCCAGCGGTGCCGCTGCTGCTCGCCACCCCGGAGATGATCGACTTCGTCTTCAGGAGGGCCAGCAATGACGCCTTCGGCGGGATCAACCCCTGGTTCCTGGTCCCCCTCATCGGCAACTTCACCTCCTCTTCGGGGACGAGCACGGGGGCGGAGAACTTCTTCCAGACCCCCATGTTCCTGATGCTGGTGGGGCTCGTCCTGGCGGTCATCGCATCGGTCGTCATGGCCCGTTCCGACCGCCTGCCGCGGGAAGGCATCGTGGCCGGCAGCCTGCTGGTGCTGATGATCGCTCTGATGTTCCGCTCGATCACCAACCCCCAGCACCTGCTGTGGGTGCTGCCGTTCATGCTGCTCTTCTCGTTCAGCGACAAGCGCATGCGGGTCCCCGCGTTCATGCTGACCGCCTCTGGCCTGCTGTTCTTCCTGGCACTGCGCACATACGCGGTGTTCCTCTATCCCCTGGCGGTCTATACGCCATTGGTGAGCGTGGGGCAGCTCAACTCCATCGTGTTCGCATACTTCTCCGGCGGAAACCTGGTGCCGACCCTGCTGCTGGCGCTCTCCTCCATCATGGGAGTGGTGGCCGTGGCGCAGGCCGTCATCACGATCACCGGGCTCCCCTCGGGATGGTTCCGCAAGTGGCTGTGGGGGGCGGGAGAATGAAACGGGCGTTCGTCCTGGGCGCGGTGGGGCTGCTCGCCCTCATCGTGGTGATGGCCATGCCCACATATTCGGTGCTGGAGGTCCATCTGTACGCCCGGAGCGGCATCGAGGGCCCCGGGACCACCGACGTCCGCTACGCGGTCGGCCCGGCCCCCCACCTGTACGAGATGGTCATATCGGTCATGCCGGTGGATGGGCCGTACGAGCTACCGGACATCGTGATAGTCGACGTGGACGGCCGCCCCGGCCGGCCGCCGGCCGTGACCGGCCTGTACGACCATATCGTTGCTGACATGAAGCTCAGGGGCATGCGACCGAACGTGACCATCGTGGACCTGGAGGGGCTGGACCTCGAGAGCATCCCCCACTGCGTCATGATCATCGGCGAGGCGGTGGACATGGACAACGACACCGCCGCCGAACTAATGTCATGGGTCTCGGAAGGGGGACGGCTGGTCTGCATCGGTCCCGGCTCGCTGCCCTTCCGCCAGGAGCTGAGGGACGGCCAATGGACGGGCCGGGAGGACTTCCTGATGGTGAGCTACCGCGAGCTAGACTATTCTGCCGACGCGGTGGAGGCGAGCGTCTACGCGCAGGCGCTGTCACTACGCACCTCCGCCCCGCTCTGGGCCTTGGAGGCGAGCGCGCTCGATGAGCTTGGCGCGGTGACGATAGGCCACATCCATCATGGCGAGGAGGGGGACCTGGTGACCTCGGCCATGTTGTCCCTGGGCCAAGGGCGACTGGTGCTGTTCGGCGGCCCCCTCGCTCATCCGGCCATGGTGTCGGGCGATGCCGCCCTTTCATGGGACGTCGTGCAGCTCATCACGTCCGGCGCGCTGTGGTCGTCCGGCGAGCCCGAGTTCCTGGTCCTTCCGATGAGCGCCGATGCCCGGGACGGCAACTTCACCGCTTCGATAGGCGGCGACGTGGTCGTGATGGCCCACTCGCCGCGTCCGTACGTCCCGGTCTACGGCCGGACGGTGGCGGCCACTTCCTGATCCGGAGAACGCCGGGCGGGCTTGCGGGAGAGCGGGCCGATGAGGGCGGCCGCGAGCTTTCCGAGGCAGCCACATTGCCGCAGCAGGGAGAGGATCACCCTGGAATCCAGCTTGGACTCCCCGCCCGACCGCTCGCCGAAATCGTACCGCACCTCGGCCACGCGAGTGCCAGGGGGAGAGAACTTCATCAGGTCGAACAGGACCTTGAACCCCTGCTTCTCGAACCGCTCCCGGTTGGCGATTATGACGCCCCTCCAGACCGCGGTGTCGCCACCGAAGAAACCGCTCATCATGTCGCTGGGGCGGCTCTTGCGATGGGACAGCAGGTAGGACCGCGCGAGAAAGTTCGCCCCCCAGGAGGCCAGGCGGCGCGAGGCGCTCAGCGCCTTGATGTTGTTGCGCGTTCCCACCACCATGACGTGGCCGGCGGACAGCGCCCCCATGACGTCCCCCACGCTGGCGGGTGGATGCTGGAAGTCGGCGTCCATCACGATGAAGTGCTCCGTGGCGGTATTGACGATGCCATCCATCAGGCTGGCCGTGAGCCCCCTGTCCTTTGGGTCCCTGACCATGATCCGGACGGAGGGGTACCGCTCCATGAGCTCGTGGACCGCCTCCACCGTGCCATCGATGGAGTTGTCGTCCACCACCAGGACGTTGATGCCTGGATACAGGCGCAAGAGCTCGTCGACCATGCCCCGTATGTTCTGGACCTCATTATATGTCGGAAGAACTATCGTAAATGATGATGGGTCCGGTCCAGATCGGGTCATGGTCATGTTGTCAAATCAACCAATATATATCAAAATATGGTCATCTTCCCTTGCCAGCGATCTCGTCCATCATGCCTGGCCGGCAGCGACAGGCGTCGTATGCATCTCCGCGGCGCATGCTCTCTCCTAGATAGGCATATCCTAGTTCAACAAGAGATATTTTTATCTGTCCGACCCTCCGTCCATGGGGCGAATGACGGTCCTGACGGTGGGCGTGTGCGCCTACAACGAGGAGAAGAACATTGCCAGCTGCATAAGGTCCGTGCTAATGCAGCAGGGTGCATCCTTTCAGCTGCGGGAGGTGCTGGTGGTCTGCAGCGGGTGCACCGACGGCACCGAGGCCATCGTCGAAGAGATGTCCCGCCAGGACCGGAGGGTGCGGCTGCTGGTGCAGAAGCGGCGGGAAGGCAAGTGCTCCGCCATCAATCTGATCATATCGCAGGCCCAGGGCGAGGTGGTGGCGCTGGTCAACGGCGACAACCGACTGGAGGACGGTAGCCTGGAACACCTGTTGGAACCGTTCCGGGATCCGTCGGTGGGGATGGCCGGCGGCCATCCCGTGCCGGTCAACTCGCCCGACGGCGTCATCGGCTTCACGGTCCACATGATATGGGACCTCCATCACCGTCTCTCCCTGATGCATCCCAAGATAGGGGAGCTGGTGGCCTTCCGCAAGGACGGCATCTCATTGCCGACGCACCTGGGCTCGGACGAGGACAACATACGCATGCAGCTGGAGCGAAAGGGCCTCCGCTCCGTCTACGCACCGGACGCCATCGTGATCAACAAGGGGCCCACCACGATGGCCGATCTCATGAAGCAGCGCACCCGGATAAACATCGGGGAGGGATACATCAAGAGGCTGTACGACTACGACGTCCCGACCCAGGACCGGGGCCTGGTCGTACGGGCCATGCTGGACTTCCTTCGTGAGCACGGGAAGCATCCGGTGAGGATCATGGCGGCGGCCGTGCTGGAACTGTCGGCCCGCATATACGCCAAGGCGTACGTGGCGCTGGACAAGGGGGACCAGGCGGTGTGGTGCCAGATCAGCACCAGCAAGGACGTGGACGCCCGCGACTAGACGTGCAGAGGGCCGCGCTAAAGGCACGATTCCCCTTCTGATAACGTAGCCATTGCCGGCCTTTCGTAGCTGGGCGACACGATCCTATCGAAAAAGTAGCAGGTACGAGCGCTTGTGTCCGAAATGGAACACTCGGTTTATATGTACGTACTGGTTCCGCGTGAAAATCCAACGTATGGAGACGGAAAATGGCCAAGTCTTCGAAGAATATCCAGATCGCGGCTGTCGCGGTCATTGCTGTGGTCGCCATCGCGGCGATCGGTATTGTGCTCATGGGAGGGCTGGGCGCGGACGACAAGTCCGCGCTGGAGAAGATCAAGGACCAGGGCAAGCTGGTCGTCGGCACCTCCGCCGGTTTCCCTCCCTTTGAGATGTTGAACACCTCCGCCGCTGGAGGAGTGGAAGGAATCGACATGGACGTCGCCAAGGCGATCGCCGATGCATTGGACGTCGAGCTGGAGATCAAGAACTATGATGACTTCAGCGTCCTCATCACCGCCCTGCAGAACGGCAAGATCGACATGGTCATCGCGGGGATGACCATCACCGATGACCGCAATGAATCGGCCACCTTCTCCATGCCGTACTACAAGGCCGACCAGGCGCTGGTCGTGTTGAAGAGCAACACCGACATACTCAGCACCGCGGACCTGGCGGGAAAGGTCGTGGCGGTCAACACCGGGACCACTGGACAGTACTACATCGAGGACAATCTCCCGGACGTTGGGGAGATGAAGCCCTATGGTACGGCCTCTGACACCTTCCAGGCCCTGAGCGGCAACAAGGTGGATGCGGTCATCATCGACTCGCCCGTGGCCGCCAACTACATCAGCGACACCAACCCCTACAAGATCGTGGAGACGATCGAGACCAACGAGTTCTATGGAATAGCCATGTCCAAGAACAACTCCGAAGATCTTGTCACCGAGGTCAACAAGATACTCGAGGACCTGATCGACAGCGGAGAGATGGAGAAGATCATCTCCAAGTGGAGCCAGGCCTGAGCGCCCAAACCCCTTCCCCTTTCTTAGATATCATGCGACTGGGTAATGGCCATGGCTGACGGTTGGCAGATCATTCAAGATAATCTAGATGCGTTCCTGGCCGCTGCCGGCGTCACCGTCGAAGTGGCCGTGTTCGGCTTAGCGTTGGGGTTCGCGGGAGGCGTGCTGCTCGCCCTGTCCCGGCTGTCATCGTTCAAACCTCTGAGCTGGATAGCCACCATCTACATCGAGATCATCAGGGGAACGCCGCTCCTCATCCAGATATTCTTCATCTACTTCGGGTTCGGCGCCATCTCGCCGCTTCTCAACTTCGACGCGCTAACCGCAGGCATTCTGGCGCTGGGTCTGAACAGCGCGGCCTATCAGGCCGAGATCATCCGGGGAGGGATAGAGTCGGTGCCCAAGGGGCAGATGGAGGCGGCCCGCTCCATCGGCATGACGCGCATGCAGGCGATGCGACATGTCATCCTCCCCCAGTCATTCCGGCTGATGATCCCTGCCATGACCAATGAGATGGTGACGCTGATCAAGGACACCTCGCTGGTCAGCACCATCACGGTGGTGGAGCTCACGTTCGTGGGGAAGCAGCTGACCTCGAGGTATCTTGAGGCGGTCCCCATCCTGGGGTTCGTGGCGCTCATCTACTTTGTCATGACCTTCGCCACGTCAAGGGCGATGCGCTATCTGGAGCACAAATACCGCATACCAGGGTATGGTGAGGATGAATGAGTCAGGACGAGATCATACGCGCGGTCAACATCCACAAGTCCTTTAAGGGGCATGAGGTGCTCAAGGGCATCGACCTGTCCATCTCCAGGCAGGAGGTGGTATGCATCATCGGCCCGTCCGGCAGCGGAAAGAGCACCTTCCTTCGCTGCCTGAACCGCATCACCGAGCCGGACAAGGGAGAGGTGCTGTTCGAAGGCAAGAGCATCATGGGGCCGGACGTGGACATCGACGAGGTCCGATCCCACATGGTCATGGTGTTCCAGAGCTACAACCTGTTCTTGCACCTGACGGCCAAGAAGAACATCATGTTGGCACTGGAGCAGGTCAGGGGCATGGGCCAGGAGGAGGCGGAGGCTCGCGCCCTGGATGCCCTGAGCAAGGTCGGCCTGGAGGCCAAGGCCGACGCCTATCCCGGACAACTGTCCGGCGGGCAGCAGCAGCGAGTGGCCATCGCCCGCGCCATCGCCATGGAGCCGAAGCTGGTGATGTTCGACGAGCCCACCTCGGCCCTCGATCCCGAGCTCACCTATGAGGTGCTGGACGTCATGAAGAAACTGGCCTACGGCGGCATGACCATGGTGGTGGTCACGCACGAGATGGGATTCGCCAAGGACGTGGCCGACCGAGTGGTGTTCATGGACCATGGCGTGATCGTGGAGGAGGGGGACCCCGACAAGATCTTCACCGATCCGCAGAACGAGCGCACCCGGCAGTTCCTCAAGCGGGTGCTGAAGGATGAGCCTGGACCCCCGCCGGCCTGACCGAACCTATTTGTATCGGCCGCTCTCAAGCAATCTCGCCTCGATTATTATCCGAGGAGGGGGGCTTGATCACGGGAGACAAGGTCTGGTTCGATGGCGCCCTGGTGGCTCCGCGGGACGCTAAGGTCTCGCTCATGTCGCACGGGCTCCATTACGGTGGGGGAGTGTTCGAGGGCCTGAGGGCGTACGACACGCCATGGGGAAGGAGCGTGTTCCGGCTGGAGGACCACATGCGCCGGTTCATGGAGTCGGCCAAGTTCCTTCGGCTCAAGCTGGAGTACGATCACGAGGAGCTGTGCGAGGCGGTACGGTCGGTGGTCAAGGCCAACGGACCGGACGCTGATTACATACGCCCCATAGCGTTCTATGGGGCGTCGCCGAACCTGAGCATGAACCCTCAAGGGCTCCCGGTCCACGTCGCCGTGGTCACGGTGCACATGGGGGCATATCTCGGCGACCGGCAGATGCGCGAGGGGATGGACGCCATCACCTCGTCGTGGGAGAAGCCCTCCAATCGCGCCACCTCGCTCATGGCCAAGGTGTGCGGCAACTACGTCAACTCCACCCTGGCCAAGTTCGAGGCCGCCCTGGCCGGGGCGGACGAGGCCATCATGCTGAACGGCAACGGAACGGTGGCCGAGGGGACGGGGGAGAACATTTTCATCGTCAGGAGCGGCAGGATCATCACCCCCGACCTATCGTCCGGGGTGCTGGAAGGGATCACCCGCGACACCGTGATCAAGCTGGCCCGGGCGGCCGGCTATGAGGTCGAGGAGCGCCCCATCACCCGGGGAGAGCTGATGGTGGCCAACGAGGTGTTCATGACCGGCACGGCGGCCGAGATCGTTCCCGTCCGGACGATCGACGGCGTTCCGATCGACAGCGGAAGGCCTGGCCCGGTGACGCAACAGATGCAGAGCCTGTACCATGATGCGGCCCGGGGAGAGGACGTCCGCTTCATGAACTGGCTGGACCTGCCCGAGAGGGCGCAGTTGGAGATGTTGAAGGCCTAGGACCCATTATGGGAAAAGCATAAAATAATTAGGCAGCGATAAATGGACGTTATTCATGACAGCCACCGACGATAATCTGAAGGCCGCCTTTGCTGGCGAGTCACAGGCTAACAGGAAGTATCTCGCATATGCCAAGAAGGCCGAGGAGGAAGGACTAATCCAGGTGGCCAAGCTGTTCCGGGCCGCCGCCGAGGCCGAGACGGTCCACGCGCTCGCCCACCTCAAGGTTATGAAGGGCGTGGGGACCACGGCCGACAACCTGAAGGACGCCATCAGCGGGGAGAACTACGAGCACACCTCCATGTATCCCGGCTTCATCGAGGCGGCCAGGGCGGAGGGGAACAAGGAAGCGGTCCGCTCGTTCTCCTGGGCCAACGCCGTGGAGAAGATCCATGAGGACAAGTACAGGGCGGCGGCGGAGGCCGTGGCCCAGGGAAAGGACCTCCCGGCCAAGAAGCTGTACCTGTGCCCGGTGTGCGGCAACATCGAGGAGGACGAGGCGCCCGAGAGGTGCAAGGTCTGCGGAGCCATCGGCTCTTCGTTCCAAGAGGTGGCCTGAACAGCCATCTCCATATACGAGCGTCGCAGAGAACGATGGTGACATGTTCGAGGTAAGGTTCCACGGTCGGGGAGGCCAGGGAGCGGTCATGGCCGCCCAGGCCCTGGCCGACGCGGCCGTTCGGGCCGGTCACCATGCCCAGGCGTTCCCCTATTTCGGGGCGGAGCGGCGAGGCGCTCCCGTTCAAGCGTTCGCCCGCATAGACAGCCGGAAGATCCGCGTCAAGAGCCAGGTGTACGAGCCCGACCTCGTCGTGGTGCTGGACGCCTCGCTGTTCGAGCTGGAGCCGGTCACCGAAGGCCTGAAGGAGGGCGGCCGGCTGGCCGTGAACACCCCGCTGCGGCCGGAGGAGCTGGAGATCGGGGAGGGAACGGAGGCCGTCACCGCCACCGCCGACGCGACGGCCATCGCCCTCCAGACGCTGAAGGTGCCGATCGTCAACACCGCCATGCTGGGCGTCCTGTGCAGGGTCCAGGACCTGGTGCCGATCGAGACGGTCATGGAGGCGGTGCAGGAGCGCTTCGGAGAGAAGCTGGGCGCTATCGCCGGCCGGGCCAACGCCAGCTCGGCCTGGAAGGCGTACGACGGCGCCGTGGTGGGCGTCGCCTCCGGCAAGCGACGCATCGCCCGCGCCAAGGAATGGCGGCCCGCCTGGCATGAAATGCCGGCCGGGACATCGCTGCCGTCCGCCACCATCGATGGTGTGGAAGTGGGTCCGGGAAGCGCCCGCACCAACCTCACCGGCGAATGGAGATGGTCCACGCCCTTCTACAAGAAGGACCGATGCATCCGCTGCCTGAGGTGCTGGTGGTCATGCCCCGATGCGGCCATCGACCGCCTGGACGATGACTACATGCGCTGGAACTTCGACTACTGCAAGGGATGCGGCATCTGCGCCGACATATGCCCGGTGAGCGCCATCGACATGATCAAGGGGGTGCACCGATGGTAAGGATGACCATCACCGCCAATGCCGCGGTGGCCCACGCCGCGAGGCTGGCGCGCGTCGCCCTGGTCCCCGGGTTCCCGATCACTCCTCAGACCACGATCATCGAGCAGATCTCCGAGTTCATCAACGACGGGGAGATGGACGCCGAGTTCATTCCGGCGGAGTCGGAGCACTCCGTCATGTCGGTGGCCATCGGCGCCTCGGCCGGGGGCGTGCGGACGTTCACCGCCACGTCCTCGCAGGGGCTGGCCCTCATGTACGAGATGCTGTTCGCGGCCGCTCCCAGCCGGCTGCCGATCGTCATGGTCAACGCCAACCGCAGCGTGGGAGCGGCCTCGGGCATCTGGACCGAGCACAACGATTCGCTGCCGGTGCGCGAGGCGGGCTGGCTGCAGGCGTACGTGGAGGACGGCCAGGAAGCGTTGGACGCGACGCTGCAGGCGTTCCGCATCGCCGAGGACGCCCGCGTCCGGCTGCCGGTCATGGTGTGCATGGACGGGTTCATCCTCACCCATACGGTGGAGGCGGTGGACGTGCCGGAACGTGCCGAGGTCGATAGGTTCCTCCCCAGGTTCGATACGACGAACACATTGGTCCCCAGCGACCCGATGGTCATGAGCCCCATCGTGCCGCCGGAGTTCGCCATGGAGATGCGGTATCAGCAGGACCGCGCCATGCAGGCGTCGCTCGAGGTCATCAAGGAGGTGGACGAGGAGTTCGCTGGCCTGTTCGGCCGCCGGTACGGCGGTCTGTTCGAGGAGTACCGCATGGAGGACGCCGAGTACGCCATGATCGGGCTGGGCACCTGGGTCGGCGCCGCCCGGGAGGTCGTCGACCAGCTGCGGGCCGAGGGGCGCAAGGCCGGGCTGATCAAGCTGCGCTTCGTCCGCCCCTTCCCGGCCACGGAGCTGCGGGAGGCGCTGAAGGACATGAAGGCGGTGGGCGTGTTCGAGCGCTCCGCGTCCTTCAACGGCTTCGGCCCTCTGTACACCGAGCTGAGGAGCGCGATGTACGGCACCGATGTTCCGATCACCGATCATTTCGGCGGCATCGGGGGAAGGGACATCACCGTGCCCGACGTCCGGGAGATGTACGAGGTGGTGGAGCGCCGCTCTCGCGGGGAGAGGGTCAACGAATGCACCTGGCATGGCCTGAGGGGGGAGCAGGGATGACCAGCGTGCGAAGCCCGGTGGCCGGACTGAGGAACGTCAGCCGGGAGGACATGCTGGTCCATGGCCACGGGGCGTGCCCCGGCTGCGGCTATGCCGTCACGGCCAGGAACATCGCCAAGGTCCTCGGCCCCCAGACCGTGGTGTACGTGCCGGCGTCCTGCCTGACGGTGTTCAGCGCGACGTACCCCAAGTCGGCCTGGAGGATCCCCTTCCTGTACACCGCGTTCGAGAACACCGGGGCCATCATCACCGGGCTGAAGGCGGCCTACCGGCGAAGGGGCATCGAGGCCAACGTCGTGGGCATGGCCGGCGACGGAGGATCGTTCGACATCGGCCTGCAGGCGCTGTCCGGGGCGGCCGAGCGCAACGAGGACGTCATCTACGTGTGCCTGGACAACGAGGCCTACATGAACACCGGCATCCAGCGCTCGTCGGCCACGCCGTTCGGGGCCTGGACGACCACCACGCCGGCCGGCCTCGAGATACAGGGCAACCGTCGCTTCAAGAAGGACCTGGCGGCCATCGTGGCGCAGCACGACGTGCCGTACGTGGCCACGCTGTCGGTGGCCCACTTCACCGACTTCGTCAAGAAGGTGGAGAAGGCCAAGTCCATGAGCGGCTTCCGGTTCCTGCATTGCCTCACGCCGTGCATCCCGGGCTGGCGCATCGAACCGTCACGCGGCGTATCCATCGACCGGCTGGCCGTCGAGACTGGCATGTGGACGCTATACGAGGTGGAGCACGGCGTTCCACGCGTCACCTATCGCCCGAGGAAGATGCTGCCGGTGACCGAGTATCTGGGGCTGCAGGGAAGGTTCAAGCACATCTCCGAGGAGGACGTCAGAACGCTCCAGTCCTGGCTGTGCAGGAAGTGGAAGGCCCACTACGGCGAGGAGGTGGAGGAGCCGCCGTGCGTCATCGCCCGGAAGGACGAGGGGCTGGGCCATGACGGCGACCCCCTACACGGTCTGTGAGAGGCGATAAGTAAAGACTAATAGGGGGTTCTGCGGTCATCGGCCGATGCCCTTCTCTCTCGGCATGCCCGCGCTCATCGAGGTCCCCGACCTCAACGATCTCGTCGACCTGTGCCAGGAGCTTGAACTTTCCTTCATCGAGCTCAACATGAACCTACCGGAGAACAGCCCCCAGGAGCTCGATCCGGCGGAGGTGAGGGACGCCTCGAGGCGCTACGGCATCGAGTTCACGCTGCACTCGCCCGATGAACTGGACCTGGGCTCGCTGCACCCCACGGTGCGGGAGGGACATCTGGATGCGATGAGGGAGGCGCTGGGATGGTCCGCCCAGGCCGGCATCAAGGTCCTCAACATGCACATCGGCACGGGAATATACTTCACGCTGCCGGACCGTCGGGTGTGGATATACGAGCGGTACGAGGACCGCTTCATCTCCAATCTGTGGGCCGCCTACAGCGACCTGCTCCCCTTGGCCCGGGCGTCCGGAGTGGACATGTGCACCGAGAACGTCAACAACTTCGACATCCCCTTCGTGGCCCGGGCCATCGACGAGCTGTGCTACCTGAACGGCTTCAACCTCACCTGGGACGTGGGCCACGACGCCCGGTCGGGCTTCCGGGAGAGGGAGACCCTGCTGCGGCACGAGGCGCGTATAAGGCACATGCATCTTCACGACTACAACGGGAAGAGCGACCACCAGGTCCCTGGCACCGGCATGGTGGACATCCCGGCGTTGGTAGACTTCGCCCAGCGGAAGGACATCCGGGTGCTGGTGGAGACCAAGACCTCGGAGGCGCTCAAGGAGTCGGTCAGAGCGGTCAGGGCCATGCTGTGACGGAGGACGCTCGTCCGGAGAATAGCATTATACGGCGTGGGTCCATCAAGCTACCATGGCCTCAAGGAACCAGGACGTCCCTGGGAAGCAGGCCCGAAAGGCCGACGGCGAGGACGCTGTTCTGGCCAAGATCGCCGAGATGCCCGGGCCCTACCGCGAGATGGGCGAGCGTCTGCACTCATTGATCGTGCGGAGCGCGCCGGCCCTTCAGCCCACCCTATGGTACGGCATGCCCGCCTACCGGAAGGACGGCAAGGTCATCTGCTTCTTCCGCGCGGACCGGTACATGACCTTCGGCCTGACGGAGGACGCGAACCTCGTGCGGGAGAGCGACGCGCATCAGCTCCTGGGATCGGCATGGTTCCTGAAAGAGCTGGACGAAGCGACGGAGGACAGGCTTTCCGACATCGTGCGAACGGCGGCGAAGTGAGCCCCCCTCGCTCGGCTACCATGTCAAGCCCCAGGGCCGTGACCGCCTGGCCTCCTGGAGCCCACCCGGCGAACAGAGTAGTTTTAAATAAGCCCGTCTCTTTGCTCCTCTTGCATTCACGTCGAACCGATGAATGATGAGGATGTGTAACATCCGAATGAGGTATAATTATGGCAAAGGCAATGTTCGTCCGTTTCGAAATGCCCAAGGAGCTCTCTGACAAGGCCTACGAGATCGTCGAGGCCGCCCGCGACACCGGCAAGGTGCGCAAGGGGACCAACGAGGTGACCAAGCTCGTGGAGAGGAGCGAGGCCGTACTGGTGATCATGGCTGAGGACGTTCAGCCCCCAGAGATCCTGGCCCACATGCCCCTGCTGTGCGAGGAGCGCAACATCCTGTACGCCTACGTTCCGTCCAAGGCCGAGCTGGGCCACGCTGTCGGCATGGAGAAGCCCGCCGCCTCGGTCGCCGTGCTCGACGCTGGCAAGGCGAAACCCATGATCGAGAGCTTCGCCGAGCAGATCAAGAAGCTGAGGCAGTAAGCGAGGGATATCATGGCAGATGGGGAGAGCATTCCATCCGAAGTGGTGGAGATCATCGGCCGCACCGGGATGACCGGCGAGGCCACCCAGGTCAAGGTGCGTGTGCTTGACGGCCGCGACAAGGGCCGCATCATCACCCGCAACATCATGGGACCTGTGCGCATGGGAGACATACTGATGCTACGCGAGACCTCCAGAGAGGCTCGCAAGCTGTCGATCAGGTGATATGAATGGTCGAGAGACGCGTTTGTTCGTTCTGCGGGGCCGAGATGGAGCCCGGCACCGGCAAGATGTACATCAAGAAGGACGGCACCATACTCACCTTCGACACCAGCAAGTGCTACAAGAACATGATCGGCCTCGGTCGCATTCCCAGGAGGACCGAGTGGACCAGGTCCGCCGCCACCCTCAAGGCGACCCTCAAGGCCGCTGGCACCAAGGAGACCAAGGTGGAGATCCCGGCCGTTCCGACCAAGACCAAGGCCACCACCAGGCGGTCCCGGAAGGTCCGGGCCAAGGTCGAGGCCCCGGTCGAGCCGAGCGAGACCAGCGAGTGATAGCATGATGGAGCGCACCTTCCTCATGCTCAAGCCCGACGCCATCCAGCGCGGGCTGATGAGCGAGATACTGGGCCGCATCGAGGCCAAGGGCTACAAGCCCGTGGCCATGAAGTTCATGCGCCTGCCCAAGGAGCTGGCCGAGCGCCACTACGGTGAGCACAAGGGCAAGCCGTTCTTCCCCGGGCTCATCGAGTACATCACCTCCGGTCCGTCCTTGGTCATGGTCTGGGAGGGCGAGAACATCATCTCCGGAATGAGGGTGTTGATGGGCAAGACCAACCCCTCGGAGGCCTCACCAGGCACCATCCGCGGGGACCTGGCCCAGCAGACCGGAAGGAACCTCATCCACGGTTCCGATTCCCCCGAGTCGGCGAAGAGGGAGATCGAGCTCTTCTTCAACGACTACGAGCTGCAGACCTGGGACCGGTCCGTCCAGCCTTGGATGATCGAGTAAACCCAATGGGGCTTCGCCCCCTAACTATCTTTTTCATTCTTTTATCCCAGTCCTCCTCGCCGCGACGAGGATCGCCACGGCCCGAACCGTCCGCTGGAGGTGGCAAACCCATTAATATCCGTCCCCTTATCGGATAATCATGGCCACCAGGCAGCCCATCGTTAGTGTCCTTGGTCACGTCGACCATGGCAAGACCTCCCTGCTCGACCGCATCAGAGGCACCTCGGTCACCAAGCGAGAGGCTGGCCTGATCACCCAGCACATCGGCGCCACCGAGGTGCCGATCGATCACATCTACAAGGTCACCAAGCCGCTGATAGGCGCCAGCCGCAAGTTCAACGTTCCCGGGCTGCTCTTCATCGATACTCCGGGGCACCAGTCCTTCACCTCGTTGCGCGCCCGCGGCGGTGCGCTGGCCGACCTCGCCGTCCTGGTCATCGACGTCAACGAGGGCCTGAAGCCACAGACCCTGGAGTCCATCCAGCTCCTCAAGCGGTTCAAGACCCCGTTCATCATCGCCATGAACAAGATCGACCTGATCGAGGGATGGCAGTCCAAGGCCGGCGCCCCCTTCGTGCTGAACTACAAGGCGCAGACCGATCAGGTGAAGGCCAAGCTGGACGACAAGATGTACAAGATCATCGGCGACCTGTACGAGAAGGGATTCTCGGTCGACCGCTACGACCGCATCGAGGACTTCACCAAGGCCATAGCCGTGGTCCCGATGTCGGCCCGCAACGGCGAGGGGCTTCCGGACCTGCTCCTCGTACTGATCGGCCTGGCGCAGAGGTTCCTGGAGGCGCAGCTGAAGACCGAGGAGGGCCCGGCCCAGGGCACCATTCTCGAGGTTAAGGAGGAGAAGGGCATCGGCCCCACGCTCGATGTCATCATCTTCGCCGGGACGCTGCGCCGGGGCGACACCATCATCCTGGGCACCAAGGGCAAGCCGGTCACCACCAAGGTCAAGGCCATCCTGCGGCCCAAGCCGCTGGACGAGATACGCGATCCCAAGGACCGCTTCGACTCCGTGACCGAGGTATCGGCCGCCATAGGCGTCAAGCTGCTCTGCCAGAACATCGAGGGCGTGGTGTCCGGCGCTCCCCTGAGGGCCACCGGGGACGACATGGCCAAGGCGCTGGAGGAAGTGGCGGAAGAGACCCGCATGAACATCCAGACGTCCGAGGAGGGCGTGTACATCAAGGCCGACGCCCTTGGCTCCCTGGAGGCGCTGGCCTTCGAGTGCGAAAAGGCGGGCATCCCGGTGCGGAAGTACGACACCGGCATGATCTCCCGCAAGGACCTCATCGACACCGCCGCCTATGGCCAAACGTTCCACCGCGTCATCCTGGCGTTCGGCGTGGACCTGCTGCCGGAGGCGAAGGAGGCGTTGCCGAACTACAACCTCAAGGTGTTCGCCAGCGACGTCGTGTACCGCCTCATCGAGGACTACACGGCATGGGTGGAGGAGGAGAAGAGGAAGCTGGACCTGGAGATGCGCTCCGAGTTCGCCTTCCCCGGCAAGATCAAGCTGCTGCCCAACTGCGTGTTCCGCGCGTCCAAGCCGGCCATCGTGGGCGTCCGGGTGCTGGGCGGCCGCATTCGCCCGGGGCAGGCGCTGCTGAACACCGACGGTAACGAGGTGGGCAAGATCCGCTCCATCCGCTCCGGGGAAGAGGTCGTGAAGGAGGCCATCCAGGGCCAGGAGGTCGCCGTGGCCATCGAAGGGCCGACCGTCGGCCGGCAGATCAACGTCGAGGATATCCTGTACGTCGACCTTCGGGAGATGGCGCTCAAGGAGATCAAGAGCGTGGACCTCAACCCCGATGACCGCATGGTATTGGAAGAGACGCTTGAAGTGAAGCGGAAGCAGGACAAGTTCTGGGGAATGTGAGAGGCTCCCAACCGAACTTGTCGGCTTTCGCTCTCATTCAACGGTCCTTCACCGGGAACCTCAAGTCCTGCCATTAACTCCGGGCATGCTGGACGCAGCCCTAGAGGCTCGGCTGCAGACCTTCAAAGGCCTGTGCATGATGGTGCGATCGCCCTAGGGCCCCGAGGGTGGTTCCATCGCGAAGGGTAAGTATTGACGACTAGGCACACAACTTGAACGAGATGGAGGTCAAGATGCCCAGCTCGTCAACGCTCGTATTCTGATGAAAGTGAGGACAAGTAAGGCCTGGCAGGTGCACTTGGTCGGCCTGCCAAGCCCGTGTCCTCTCATCGAGCGCCCGCGGTCGCAAATGGCGCCTCCCTCATCCCCAGGATCTCGGCCATCGAGGCCTTCAGGTCCTGGGCGAACAGCTCCGGCAGTTCCCATGCCCCGAAGTGGCCTCCCCTGGGCATCTCGGTGAAGTGCTTCAGGTTCACACTGCGCTCCGCCCACCTCCGGGGCAGCGGTGCGTCCAAGGGCATGTGGGCCACCGCAGTGGGGACCTCCAAGCGTTTTCCGGTACCCGCCGGAGGCGGAGCGTGGGCGATCTCATAGTACCAGCGAACGGACGAGGTGATGGTCCCCGTCACCCAGTAGATCATGATGTTGGTCAGCATCTCGTCGCGGGGTATGCGCCTATCCACCTCCTGGCCCGTCATCCCGATGGCGGCGAAGTTCATTATCCATGCCGCCAGCCCGGCCGGTGAGTCGTTGAGGCCGACAGCCAGACTGTCGGGCTTGGTGGACTGGATCATGTTGTACGTGCCGTCCTTGAACAACCATTCCTGGATGAACGAGGCGAACTCCCGCTCCTCCGGGGACAGCATGGAAAGGTCGGTCGTTTGGTCGGGATAGCCCACCTCGGTCAGGTGGAGCGCTGAAACCAGCTCGGGACGGCGGACGGCCAGGGATCTAGCTATGAGGAAGCCAAGGTCTCCGCCGCCGCATACGAACCTCTCATATCCCAGCTCCTTGGTCATCAGCTTCGCGAAGAGGTCAGCGGCGGCGTCGACCGTCATCGCCCGCCGCTCCGAGAAGCCGAAGCCGGGAATGGATGGAACGACGACGTCGAACGAGATCTCAGGACCCTCCGGGGCGCCTGGACCGGTCAGCAAGGGGATGACCTTGTGATAGCGGTAGAAGGAGTCGGGCCATCCATGGATCAGAAGCAGCGGCACTGCATCCGGACGTCCGCTGCGTTGATGTATGAAGTGGATGCGCACACCGTCCACGGTCGCCACGTAGTGATCGAAACGGTTCAGATTGGCCTCATGCTCCCTCCAGTCATAGTGGTCCATCCAGTGGTCCACGAGATCCTTCATGTATGTCTGGTTCGTCCCCCGGTCCCAACCGTCGGGGTCGATATCGCTCCATCGGGTACGTTCTAGCCTCTCCCTGAGGTCGTCCAGGACCGCTTCGGGAACATCGATCTTGAACCGCTCTATGCTAATAACGGACACCTCCCGGTAGCACGTCTGTTGAAGCCGCGGTCTCTTATAACCTGCCCATACCGTGCCCTGTTGGGGCGCCCTTGTTGGCGAGGGGCTATCGACGACGGGTCGATCTTACCCGTTGGGCTTCTGCGCTCCGGGGCGGGCCGACACGACCGGCCAGCGTCCCATCGGCCTTGGATCAGCTCTCCGATGGCGTCTTTTTAATGAACTCCGCCATGATATGCCAGCTGCGTTCACCATAGTCCCGCTGATAGTCGCGCTCCTCCAGCCTGCGGATGGCGCGCGACATGGCCGGGATGTTCATGTTGTCGGTGAACATGAGGGCATAGCCGCATAGCGGGAATAGAAGGAGCCCGCCCCTGTGCATCCTTCCGATCTTATAGTTCGGTCCGACCATCTCGGCCACCTCGTCAAGCCGGAAATGGCGATGCTCCGGCGCTGGCTCCCTCCTGCCGCGAGCGATCCTCCTTCCGGCCGCGAACAGCAGGGACCTTTGAGCGTCCACGAACCCGAAGGTCCCGCGATGGGGCACCGATAGTATCAGACGGCCCCCCGGGCGCAGCACGCGGTCCACCTCTTTCAGCGAGGCCACGGGATCGGGGACGTGCTCCAGCACGTCCAGCATGGAGATGGCCGAGAAGGTCGCATCGTCGAACGGGAGGTCGTCCGCCGAGCCGTGATAGAACTCAGCCTCCGGATAGAGCGTTCGCGCACGATGCAACATCCCCTCATCGACGTCCAGGCCCACGGCTCGCTTGCACTTCCTCAATGCTCCCGACACCAGGACGCCGTCGCTGCAACCGATGTCCAGGAGGACGTCGTCCTTCCTGATCCAATCCATTGCCAGCCTGGTCCGCCCAAGCGTCACTTCCCTGAACTCGTTGTCCGAAAAAATGGAACGGGCCGGTTCGAACACGGTACGTTCCACTACCTTCTCTCTTCCCCCAAGCATACAACGGACTTTATTTGAGCGGCATATAATTAACCCTTTGTTATCGACCATGGCCTGCGGTCGAAGCCGCATCCTGCCGCTAGTTAGCCAGGGCGACGCCGCTCATGCTGTCGCAGTTACGAAAGTCCTGCGTACGGTGTGACGAGGATCGGGAAAAGGGGGCGGGGCTAGAGGGCCCCGCCGTTGGAAGGAGGATTGCCCACCGTGATGGGCTTCTTGCAATCAAAGGGGTCGCACTTGTCCTTCAGCTTGGACGGGTACAGGTATCCGAACACCACGGCCGCCGATATTCCGCCCAGCACCTCGGCGATGATGAAGAACACCGCGCTCTCGGGGGCGATGCCACAGATCGCGTAGGTGAACATCCGGGCGATGGTGACGGCCGGATTGGCGAACATCGTGCTCGACGTGGTGACCAGCATGCCCCCGACCAACATGGCCACGCTGAGGCCGGTGTGCTTCGAGCCGCCTCTGACGCAGCCCAAGATGACGCCCACTAGGATGAAGGTCCCGATGAACTCGGCGAAGTACAGCGCCGGCTCCTTCACGCTGTCGGAGATGGTGAACAGCATGTTGGTGTCGGCGTAGAAGGTCGAGGTGGTGCCGATGAACATGAGATGGGCGACCAGCAGTCCCACTAGGCCTCCGGCGATCTGCACCGAGATGTACATTGCTGCCTTCCGCCGGTCAATGTCGCCTGCGGCCAGCAGCGCGAGCGTCACGGCCGGGTTGAAATGCGCCCCCGATATCGATCCGAACGTCTCGATCAGAGCGAAGAGGACGAACGCCACGGCGACGGCGTTGATGAACACCACCAGGACAACGGTCGAACCGTCCAGGTTGGACGGCAAGATAGTAGAAGCTATGGCCACTACCACCAGGAACAAGGTTCCCAGGAATTCGGCGAGCATATTCTGTTTGAGCGTAGGCATTGCTAGACCCTTCTCTTGTGGCAAGACTAAATGAATTTTTATTATAAATGTTTAAGTCTATACTTACACAATAGAGTAAAAAATAAAATATATAAACACTAACTGAAATACGGTGCCGAGGTTGTTATTCTGACCACAAGGATCGTGCTAATGGGTGGTTTTCTGGGCGCGGGAAAGACCACGCTCATCAACAAGGTCGCGGGAAAACTGACGGCCAATGGCAGGAAGGTAGCCATCATCAACAACGACCAGGGCGTGGACCTGGTCGATACCCAGTATAGCAGGGGCAAGGGATTCCGGACCGCCGAGGTCCTGGGAGGCTGCTTCTGCTGTCGCTTCCCTGACCTTCTCAAGAACACGCGGGAGATCGTCGCCGACGAGCACCCCGACATGGTCCTGGCGGAACCGGTGGGCAGCTGCACCGATCTGCAGGCCACGGTGGTCGCGCCGCTCCGGGTGCTCTACCGTGACGAGTTCACCGTCGCGCCTCTCATGGTGCTCGTGGACAGCTCCCGTCTCTCCTCGGACGAGATCGAGGCCAAGTCCATTGGCGGCTATCTTCGCAAGCATCAGATCGAGGAGGCCGAGTACGTCGTGCTTTCCAAGGTCGACATGATCTCCTCGGCCCGGCTGCAGGAGATGATCGATGCGGTCAAGAGCATCAATCCAAAGGCGCCCGTCATCGCGTATTCCGCCATTACCGAGAAGGGACTGGACGAGATCGTGGAACTGGTCGCCTCGGACCGTCGGAGCGCTGGAGCCCCGGTGAACGTCGATTACGACACCTACGCCGATGCCGAGGCGGAGCTCGGCTGGTACAATGGCCAGATAACGTTCGTGACCGACAGGGTGGACACTTACGACCTAGGCAACAAGGTACTGAGATATCTGGCCGAAGGGTACGAGCCCCAGGATATCGCCCACGCCAAGGTCATGATCCGGTCGCCCGTCAGCGCCATGAAGATGAGCCTGATCTTCAGCAACCTCACCACCGATGGCGTCACCGGCTCGCGATACGCCCAGGGCGACGTGCAGATGCTGGTGAACGGCAGGGTGGTCTCCTCGCCGGAGAAGTTGAGGAGCAATGTCCAGGCGGCGGTAAGGAGGGCGATGAGCGAGGTCGGCGTATCTGACTATACCTACGTCGACGACTGCTTCTCACCCGGACGCCCCAACCCCACCCACCGGATGACAGAACAGGACCTATCTGACTGAACTAGAGAACGCCCATGCCCTGATGGAGAGGGAGCACGTGGAAATGCTCCCCTCCAAACCTCTTACTCTCAGGCTATCGATCGGGTCCATTACCTTATCGGCGAGGACCGGGCAGGACGCGCATCGCCATTTTCGACCGCAGCTCCTCATGCCCGTTACAATGCTCTCGAAGCGCATCGGAAAGCTGTCCGTCGTCGTCCCCTCCCACCTTGATGCCGCAGGCGGGGCAGGTGATGGTATGAATGTAATCCTCCAGCTGGTCCCTGCTCATGGAGAACTCCGTCACGCAGACGCCGCCACATTCCCTCACTGAATCGGCAAGGATCTCCTCGCGGCTTCTTGTTGACGGATACAGATGAGCGCGCATCTCCATCTCCATGGCGAGCAGGCCTTTCGTGACCTCCTCTCCTAGCTTTTCCCTGATCTCGAGCATCCGAAGCGAGTCCGGGTCCTGATCATGCTCCTTGACGAGGTGCTCCCTGAAGTTCCTCGAACGCTCACCGTCGCCGTTTCCATTGATCTCACATCCACATGGACATCTGAGCGTCATGTTCATCATGATGCTATGTGGCATCGACCGTTATTTCAACCATGCCCTGTCCTCGCCGGCCGACACCCCACCGCTGCTACCGCATCTCGCTCTCCCACACCATATCGGCGTCCCGGTGTGGAGATGCCCGAAGCGACCTCATCCGCCCTCGGTTCACGCGGGATATATTCTAATTCTCTCAAATTTCTGGGTCAAGAATAGGCCATTGTCAATTATTCATATTTTTTTATGCTCTGTCATTATATAGTCCCACTTTGATGAATGGTCGAGTTCATATCCATAACGGGTACGAGTCAACCATTGGGACCAACGAAAGGACTGCCAAAGATGCTGATCGTAGGGATAGTCGCCGCGGTGGTGGTAATAGCGGCCGCTGCAGGTGCCATCATGCTCCTCTCTGGCGGAGGCGATGCCGACGATGATGACAAGGGGAAGGGCAATGGCAAGTATACGATGAAGAACGGGGACTTCATCGAGTACCGGATAACTAACGCCGATGATATCGATACCGATGTCATGAACTACAGATGGGCGGTATCAAACGTCACCTCATCCGGGTATGACGTCCTGACCACCATGATAGGGGGCGGGTACTCAATTGACATAGAGGCTCATTACGACAGCACCGATGATCCACTGATCGGCGGCTTCTACATGTACATCACCGATGACTGGCTCGACACATTCTATACCGGAGTCACCGTTAAGGATGAGACCATCGACACGCCCCTCGGCAGCAAGGCCGTCAAGCACTACCACGTGGCCGTCGAGGACGAGGACGACGACAGCCTCGTGGATCATGTCGACATCTATGTAGGCAAGAGCAATGGGGTACTGTACAAATGGGTCTCGGTCGAGAAGGAGAACGGCGTCGTCATCAGCACCAGCACCTTCGAGATCTATGACTCGAACATCGCCATGATCGGCAGCAACGTCGGCAACGACGGGCCTGATGGGGACTATCTGGATTACGGCCTAAGTGTTGGCGATTACTTCACTTATGTCAGCACCGTCGAGCAGGACCTCGGATACGACTATGACGAGTTTGATGGCCCCAGCCTCAAGTGGGAAGTCGAGTCCGTCACCTCGAGCAAGCTGACAATAAAGGTCACGGAGACCGATGATGTTTCCGGCGCAAACTCCCATCTATATTACCCGAATCAGCACCCGGTCATCCTGGGAGCTTATTGGAGTGACCTCCATACCCTGGCCGATAACTATCTGTCCGGCGCAGAGAACGCGGGCGAAGATGTGGTCATGATCGGCGGTATCGAGCATGATGTCGTTTGCTGGGAGAGAACGTTCATGTCCTCTGGAGATTCGTTTGAGACCACTTCTTACGAATACTACGTCGGTCAGGTGGGAGACAACTATGTGCTGTACCAGGTGTCTGTCACAATAGCCACCATGGACGGCGAGTATCCGAGCACTGAGACCACGACGTTCACTCTCTCCGATACGAACGTGGACGGAGTGCTGTAAGGCCAGCCGAGATCTCCATTTTCCAAACCTCTTCCCATCTTCTTTTTACTTTGAGCTAAGAGAGCGACACGCTCACGCGACGCGAAGGCTCGATGTCCGTGAAAGCTCTGGCTGCAACGCCAGCTCCTCTAATTACCATCTTCGATACATATGCAACCGACCCGCAGAATTATCTCCCATCCTGTTGTTAGCTGCGACCGGGGCAAATGACGATGGACGCATGCGGGATGAAAGCAGGACCAGCGGAACTGACGTTCGAAGGGCAGATGAGGAGCAGCGGGCTGTTCGCCCGGATGGTTTCGATCGAACATCTGGATGCGCTGAGGAACGACATCGACGCTCTGCGTAAGGATGGGTTGTTCGATAAGGAGTTCTACGATGGCGACCTGGCATGGTTAGACTTCCGTGTTCCGGACGGGCTTCCTGATGCCAGCACCATCGTGGTGGTGGCCAAGCCCAAACCGATGCTGTCCGTGACGTTCCGCTGGGAGGGGAGGACCATACCGCTGATCGTCCCTCCCGCCTATGCTGACGGGAAGGAGGTGGAGGGGGAAGTGCTGGCAGCGCTGGACAGGATATCCGCGCCAAACCGTTACCGCTATGTCAAGGCCAAGCTGCCCTTGAAGGCCCTGGCCGTCCGCAGCGGCCTCGCTCAATATGGTAGGAACAACATCGCCTACATTCCCACCTTCGGCTCCTTCCATCGCCTTGCCGCTTTCTTCACCGACATGCCCTGCGGCGAGGACCATTGGCAGGACATGGAGATGCTTCCCGGTTGCGACAGCTGCACCGCCTGCCTGGCCTCCTGCCCAACGGGAGCCATACCTTCCGACAGGATGCTGCTGCGGGGGGGAACGTTGCCTGACGTGGCATAACGAGAAGGACGCCTCGGTCCCCTTCCCGACGTGGATCGACCGGAAGGGCCACAACGCCTTGGTGGGCTGCCTACGGTGCCAGCGGGCATGCCCGTACAACAAGAACGTGATGAGCTGGATGGAGGCCCGGGAGGAGTTCTCGGAGGAGGAAACGGCGCTCTTGCTGGATGGCGGGAAGGGAGCGGAACGCCTGGCAGAGAGGTTGGGGAGGGTCGGCCTGAGCGCCCAGCTCTTCCCGAGGAACCTGGAGGCCCTGCTGCAGGCCTGGAGGTAAGGCGTCCGGCCCGGCATCGGCGCCGCCGCGACGGGACCTTTCGCCGTAGCAGATATACCAAATGCCGGCCTTATCCCTGCCCAGGCTCCGGCACCAATGGTGCTGGGCCACCTATGGAACGGTGAGGATCATTCGCTCTCCCCTGGAACCAGTTTACGGCCTCGGAATCGACACGGGCGGCACGTACACCGACGCGGTCATCATGGACCTTCGCTCCGACAGCGTGCTGGCGAAGTCCAAGGCCAGAACGACGCACGACGACCTCAGCGGAGGTCTGACGGAATCCATCGACGCCGTGCTGAAGGCCTTCGGGGAGCGGACGTTTGAACCGTCCCTCATCGGCGTCTCCACCACCCTGGCCACCAATTCCGTCCTGGAGGGCAGGGGCGGGCAGGTCGGACTTATCGGACTGGGATGGAAGCCCGAGAAGGGATGGGAGCTGGGGGCCAAGATGCAGCGCTTCCTGCCCGGAGGCCACGACTCCCGGGGGGACCCCCTCGCCACCTTGGACATGAAGGAGCTGGACCGGAACGTCCAGGAGATGGCCCCGCACATCGACTCGCTGGTGGTCTCCGGGCTGTTCTCGACGCAGAACCCCTACCAGGAGAACGGCGTGAAGGACCTGGTGCAGAGGAAGTACGGCCTGCCAGTGGTCGCCGGTCATGAGCTGACGGCCGAGCTGGGCATCTACGAGCGCACCGTGACGGCCGTCCTCAACGCCCGCCTCATGCCGGTGATGGCCGACTTCCTCGACAGGGTGGCGAACATCCTCAAGGCAAGGGGCCTGACCGCTCCCGTGCTGGTGCTCAAGGGGGATGGGACCCTCATGAACATGCGCACCGCGAGGGAGAGGCCAGTGGACACGATCCTGTCCGGCCCGGCGGCCAGCGCCATGGGGGGCCGGGTGCTGAGCGGCATCGACGACTGCGTGGTGGTGGACATGGGCGGGACATCCACCGACATCGCGGTGCTGAAGTGCGGGATACCGAAGGTCAGCAAGGATGGCTCGACGGTCGGCCGGTGGCGCACCAGGGTGGAGGCGGTGGACATGAGGACCTCGGCGCTGGGGGGCGATTCCGAGGTGCGCCTGTCGCCGGACGGCGGTCTGGCCATAGGGCCGCAGAGGGTCGTGCCGCTATGCTTCGCCGCCAAGAGGTTCCCCGACATAACGGCGCGGATGAGGGAGGCCGGCCAGGCCCGGTTCATCTATCTGACGGAGCGCGGCCGTGGCCTGTCGGGCTCGCAGGGCAAGCTGGCCTCGTACCTGGACGAGCGTGGGCCCCGGACGCTGTCCCAGATGAAGAACGATCTCGACATCGTCCTCCTGCTGTCCATGCTGGACGAGCTTCGCGCCCGCGGGGCGATCGCCGGCATAGGGTTCACTCCGACCGACGCGCTCCACGTGACAGGAGCGTACGTCGAGGGGGATGTCGAAGCATCGGTCCAGGGGGCGGACCTCTTCGCGGCCGTGATGCGCACCAGCAGGGAGGAGTTCGCCCACCATGTCCTGGACTCCGTCACCTCGCAGATCGCCGAGGAGATCGTCAGGAAGGTGCTGACCGACGATCTGGGCGCCCTCCCTGACGACCCGTCGTTCCATGAGGTCATGGGCATGGTCAGCGGAAAGAGGGCCTGCGGACCCCTGCGGCTCGGCGCGGTCCTCGACGCTCCGGTGGTGGGCATCGGAGCGCCGGCCAGGGCCTACATGGCCGCCCTGGAGAAAAAGGTCGGCGCACGGGTGATCATACCCTCCGACCACGAGGTGGGCAACGCGGTGGGAGCGGTCTGCGGGCACATCTCCGAATACGTGGACGTCTTCGTGTACCCTCGGGACAAGGGCTTCGCGGTGCACTCCGCCTTCTCCACGCCCATCTCGTTCCTCGTCGAGCAGGACGCGGTGCTGCGCGCCAAGGAGCTGGCGAGCGAGCATGCCCTGGATCGGGCGACCAGGGCCGGCGCGGTGCACCCCGCAGTGAGTATAACGGTGGAAGAGGAGAGAGTGGTCACCCCCGATGCCCCGGGGATCACCCAGCTGGCCGAGATGAGGGTCAGGGCCAGGGCGGTGGGCAGGCCCATCGAGATCTGACGTCCGCTCACCGCTCCGAGAAACGGCCCATGGCCGCCGTTCCTCATGCATCATCCTTATCTATTGCTGGCTGACAAACATGCAGGGGGATAATCTGAGAAGACCTGGCCTCATCTTCCGCTCCGCTCTGCTAATACTCGTATCGTCCGTTCTTGCGGCCGCCGTCCTGTCCGGGGGCGTGCCTGATATCGGCGCAAACGCCAACGCTCACGATGGCCAGCTGCGCCTTACGCTCCGGGAGGACCTCACCGTTCGCGCCGAGACGAACTGGCCAGTGTTCGTGGAGATCGGGTCCGATGGCGCATCGTCCATCGCGGTGACGATCGACGGCCCTGGCCTGGACAAGGTGGACGCGCGAACGTTCCCGGACGACGCCCGGTCGGGACCGCTGTCCATGTCCAAGGCGGGCGGCTCGCTCACCGGCGCGGTGCCCGTAGGCTCTTCGAGCACGCTGTTGATGCTGACGTTCGCCCAGGCGGGGACCTATCGAGTGGCGGCCGAGGCGGTCGGCCAGAAGGGCGGGGCCGTGTACGAGGTAGCCATCTCCGACAACGGACGGCCGACGTTCGGAGCGCCGACGCTGGGCCCGTGGGCCGGCGGGTGGAAGAACGAGACCAACGTCGGCGAAGAGCTCGGTTTCGCCCTCTCGGCGCCCATCGATCGATGGGGCGACACTCCCTGGGGGACCTACTATAACTGGACGATCAGCGTGGTCTGCCCGACAGGCATGGAGGTCGGCGGCGATCTGTCGGTGTACAACACCGGCGACACCCGGGTGGACCGCTCCGCCCTGGAATCCACATCGGCCATCTCGGCATGGGAGAACGGCTTCAACACTGTGTTCTACACCGCGTGGGACGGCGATGGCGGCAACGTGCTCTCGGGAACGGCCGCTATGACGCCCAACGCCAAGGAGCTGACCACGGCGGCCGGCACCTACGACGAATGGACGAAGGAGCTGTGGGCCCCGTCGGGCGCCGGGACGCTGACGTTCAACGATCCGGGGCATTACCTGGTGATCATACACCTTTCCGACGCCGACGGGCCCGTGTCACCGCCCCTGGTGCTGGAAACCGTCGTCTCCTGATCACGGCCTGATGGCGATCGATCCGGGGACATCCCTTTCCTCATGTCTCCTGATCTGCTCCGGAAGGCTCTCGAGCGGCTGGACGTCGGACACGATGTCGCCGAACGGTATGCCCCGGCGCTTGGCCACCTTCATGGTGGCGATGGCCATGCGGTACTCCAGCGAGGGATAGCCGAACACCCCGAACACGCTCACCTCCTTCTCGCAGAAGTCGGAGAAGGGATTGACCTCGATGGTCCCCTTGTCACCTGCCACCCCCAGCTCGATAACGGTGCCGCCCTTGCGCACCAGCTTGAACGCCTCGGCGAACGCCTGGTTGGTGCCCGCGCACTCGAACACGATGTCCGCCCCCCGGCCCCCGGTCAGGCGGCGGACCTCCTTCGCCCTTTCCTCGACGGTCCTCAGGGCGCCTCGGTCCACGATGTCGGTGACGCCCATACGCCCTCCCATCCTGATCCTGTCCGGATGGCGGTCCACCGCGATGATGTTCTCCATGCCGTTGACGTTGCACACCAGGGCCATGCACTGTCCGATCGACCCCAGCCCCTGTATCACCACCGTCTGCGAGGGGTCCACCCCCTCTCCGGCTCCCGCCCCGCTGGAGCCGCTGCCATGAGCGCGCTTGAACGAACGCGTGGCCACCGCTATCGGCTCAAGGCAGACCAGCTCCCTCTCTTCAAGGCCAGCAGGGAGCTTGAACGCGGGGATGTGGCCCTCGATGTACACATGCTGGGCGAACGCCCCCCAGAAGTGGGGCGCCTCATCGGCGCTGCGTCGGTAGACGCCCACGACCTCCTGCTGCGGACAGAGGTTGTTACGCCCCGGGACGTTGTTGAGATACCAGCATTCCCCCCTGGTCCCATTGGAGGTGGCGACGAGGTCCCCTTCCTTCAGCTCCTGGCCGATGTAATCCGTGGTCACTTCTTCCCCCAGCTCCCTCACTGTCCCGAACCATTCGTGGCCCAGAAGTATGGGCATCGGCAGCTCCTGACCCCCATGGATGATGTCTATGTCGGTGCCACAGATGGTGCACATGCGGACGTCCGCCACGATGTCGCCCGGTCCAGCTGACGGCGTCGGGTATTCCCTCATCTCGAGGTTATCGATCGAACCCGGTCTGGTGAGGACCATCGCCTTGGCCATGATATCGGTGGAGACCAAGGCAGCGCCTCCTTGATAACGGGCCCCCGTCGCTTGAGCCATAGCGTCGTTCCATCTCCGTCGGATCGACGATATGGAATGGATTACGGCGGCCTTTCCAGGCGTGTTCAGAGCACGAAAACGACCCTTAATGAAAAATACTTGATACCGAATGACGTAGCGATGGTCGGTACAGAGAACACCGGGCTGAGAGGGATCAAGGCCGCCACATCCCGGATTAGCTTGGTCGACGGAGAGGCAGGAAGGTTGCTGTACCGCGGCTATGCCATAGAGGACCTCGCAAGGTGGTCCACCTTCGAGGAGGTCTGTTACCTTTTGATGCATGGCCAACTTCCCACCGCCAAGCGGCTCAGGGCGTTCTCACAGGAGCTCGCCTCCAACCGCGCACTTCCCCCCGGACTGCTGGACGCCATGCGTGCCCAGCCGCTCAACACCTCGCCCATGGCCATGCTGTCGGCGATGGTGGCGCTCCTGTCCGGCACATGTCCCGATTACGATTGCGATTCTCGCGAGGCCAACGAGCGGAAGGCCGTTCGCATCATCGCCGTGATGCCCACGGTGGTGGCGGCATGGAAGCGCCTCCGCAGCGGCCAGGAACCTATCGCTCCCGATCCCGATCTCTCGCACGCGGCCAACTTCCTTCACATGATCTGGGGGGAGGAGCAGAGCGAGACCATGAATCACTTCCTGGACGTCGCCCTGATCCTCCAGGCCGATCACGGCTTCAATGCCTCGACCTTCACCACCAGGGTGGTCGCTTCCACCAGGGCCAGCATGTACTCGGCGGTGACGGCTGGCATCGGAGCGCTTTCCGGTCCGTTGCACGGAGGCGCCAACGCCCAGGTCATGAAGAACCTCATCGACGTCAACGATCCCGACAGCGTGGAGGAATGGGTGGCCGAGCAGTTCAAGCATGGGAGGAGGGTGTCAGGCATGGGGCATGCGGTCTACAAGACGATCGATCCCCGCGCCGCCATCCTCCAGGGCATGGCCCAGATGATAATGGACGACCGCCCCGAGTTCCGATGGTACGAGATGACCGAGCGCATGGTCCTGGCCACTCAGGAGCACTTCCGCTCTGCCAAGGGCCGGGAGATCTACCCCAACATCGACATGTACACCGCTTCGATGTACCACGCCATGGGCATCGAGCCAGACTTCTATCCCGCGGTGTTCGCCATGGCCCGTGCGGCCGGCTGGACCGCGCACGTGCTGGAGGAGAAGTTCCCCCCCAGCCCGGTGAAGCCGGTGCTGTACCGCCCCGTGTGCACGTACGTCGGCGCCACGGACCGTGAGTACGTTCCCCTAGAGAAGCGCCACTGATCACCGCAGAGGATCGGTCTTGACGAAAGTGCCCTCCCTCATCTCGCGGAACGCCTCCTTCAGCTCGCCCTCGGTGTTCATGACCACGGGCCCGCGCCACGCCACCGGCTCCCCGATGGGCTGGCCGGCGGCCAAGATGAACCTCGCTCCCTTCTCTCCGGAGCGCACCTGAACCTCCTCGCCCTTTCCGAGCACCACCAGCTGCTGCCGTCCCGCCGTGCTGCCGCCGAAGTCCGCATCCCCCTGTACGACGTATGCGAACGCATTGAACTGACCCGGTATGTCATGACGGAACTCGGTGTTCGGTCCCATGGCAACGTCCAGATAGAGGATCTTGACCACGACGTCCTTTACCGGTCCGACCGCGCCGTCGAACGTTCCGGCGATCACCTTGACCCTGATCCCCGGTGACGGCTCCACCACCGGGATGTCCTCCTCCCTGATGTCCCGGTATCGAGGCGTCATCATCTTGCTCTCCCGGGGCAGGTTCACCCATAGCTGAACGCCGCAGAGCCGCTCCCAGGTCTCCCTTGGCATCTCTGCGTGGATGATGCCGCTGCCCGCGGTCATCCACTGCACCTCGCCCGATCGAATGGTGCCGCTGTTCCCCAGGCTGTCGCGGTGATCGACCTGCCCGCTGATGATGTAGGTGACGGTCTCCATTCCCCGATGCGGATGCTCGGGGAATCCCGCTTCATAGTCGGCCGGATCCCTGGAGGAGAAGTCGTCCAGCATGAGGAACGGGTCCAGCCGGGGGTCGACCGCGCCGAACGCCCTCTTCAGCCGTACCCCGGCGCCTTCCATGGTGGGCTGGGCCGGACTGACCGCTAAGGCCTTTCTGACATTGCTGCTCTGGCTCTTCATGAGCATGGCGTGGCATCGCAGGATATTTAATCGTGAGCGCTAAAGCGAAAAGAACTATCTGAGCCAATAGAATAAAAGGAAACATTATTAGATGCTAGTTGTATAACCATGGTGTTGGATGTATTATCCAACTAACGATCTAGGATGGTATCATTCATGAGGTTCCTTGCAGGTCTGATCGTGGGAATGATGGTGCTGGCGACCTTTGCTGGCACGGTTAGTGCCGCTGAAGAGGAGGACACCTGCGCGGTCCTGTTCGACTTCGGGAACGGGCGGGTCATGTGGGCCGACGTTCCAGTGACCGAGGACATGAACGCGTTCAATGTGACCGCGGAAGCAGCGGACATGCTCGACATAGACCTGCAATATTCCGAGTCTACATTTGGTGTAATGGTCGGTCCGATCGAGGGGATGGACTACAACCCTGCCACCGGCCAGTTCTGGGGATTCATTATCTGGAACTCTACCACCGCTAGATGGGAGTCCTCGATGTCGGGCGCGGACGCAGTTCCGGCAGACGATCTCGAGGCCCTGGCTTGGAAGTATGATGCTTGGGGAGGACCCATGCCTCTGGCCACCCCTGAGCATCGCTACCCCTGGGCCAGCTTCCGATATGATGCCATGAATGCCGGGTCACAAGAGTTTGGCAACATCGACCATCCAGCTCTGAACTGGTCCAAGGACCTCGGCAACGGTGCCATCAGCAGCTCGGTGATCGGGGCTAACGGCCTTCTGTATGTGATAACTGGAGGACTTCTGAATGAAGATTGGAGCTTTGCCTCGAACTCCTCATTGTTCTGCCTCGACACGACTGGCAAGATCGTCTGGAACAAGGACGTCGGTACTGGCTTCCAGGTTGCCACCCCACTGCTGTATGGTGAGATGGTGATCGCCCCATCTGCTGATGGGAAGCTTTACGCGTTCGATGCAGCCGACGGAGAGGAGGTGTGGACCTTCGACACCGGTTCCGCTAGCACCTTCGGAATAACCTCTTCACCTGTTGCGTACGTCAACAGCATCATCGTCGCGGCTGGCAATGGGAAAATGTTCTCCATAAACGCCGCCGATGGCGCAGAGAACTGGAACGTCACCGTCTCTCAGACGATCTACTCCTCATCACCCGCCATCCATGAGGGGGTCATCTTTATCGGCGACGACTCTGGCAATGTCAGCGCTTACGCGGACGACGGCTCGTACCTGTGGTCCACCACCGTTGGCGGAAAGGTCCGCGCCTCGCCTCTTGTGGACGCTGATAATGACCGCGTCATCGTGACATCGTCCGGCGCCAACGGAAACATGACCGCGCTGAACTTCACCACTGGAGCTATCGACTGGCAGACCCACATCGGCGGCACCTCGGCGTCCGCTGCGCTTTCATCGGTAGGCTACGTTGCGGCCACTGCTACCGACATCATAATGATGGACCTCGACGGCGACAAACTGTGGAACTACTCCCTCGGTGAGACGTTCGGGGGTGGCGCGCCTACCGTTGTCGGTGATACAATCTTCGCCGTAACCAACGAGGAGTCCAGCCGCCTGGTGGCTGTCGACCTGACGGGAAAGATGGTCAAGGAGGTCGTTCTGGAACCAGCCAACTATGCGATGTGCGCCCCGACGTTCATCGACGGCTTCTTGTTCGTGACTTCCAACAACGGCTACGTCTACGCGCTCAGCACAGGCAGCGAGGAAATAATCACTCCTGGGCCGGAGGACGCTCCTGAGGAGTTCCCGTGGCTGCTGCTCGGTGGCATTGCTGCTGTCATCTTCATCGTCGCGGTCGGCCTGATGTACTGGAGAAAGAAGGCCTGAACATGAGGAAAAGCACCACCATCTTGACGACCGCCGTCCTGGTCATCGTCATGGGGCTTCTCCTTGTGGTCTACCTGCAGGGGAACGCATCCGAACCGGTCAGCGGCGACATGACGATCGAGCTGTACGACGCCCCTGCCACCATCCACCGTGGCAACCTGACCGTATGGACCAACGACGGCGGGAAGTGGACGTACACCACGACGGCCAACGGCGGCAATACCACCTGGGTGTTCAAGGGGCTGACCAACATGACCAGCAGCTATGACATGCTCACGGCCGCCGCGTCCATCGCCGGCTTCACGGTGGAGGTGGACAGCCAGGTCCAGGGTCTCCTCGTTACGGCCATCGACGGGATCGAGAACAATGATCCTGACATCAGCAACGGCGAGAGGGCCTGGCAGTTCCTGGTCGATGAGCAGTATGCCAATCGCGCCTGCAACAAGTACCCCTTAACGGAAGGCTCTGAGGTCGTCTGGAAGTACATGCCCAATCAGTACGATCTATGACCGGCTCGAGTAGTTGATGCCCATGCTGTTCCCATATCAGGACAAGGACACGCCCCTCCACCGGCTGGACGCCAGGCCCAAGATGGTGTTCGTACTGGCATTCTTCCTCCTCTCCATCCTGATATCGGACATACTGTATCTCTCGGCCATGCTCGTACTGGCATTGACGGTGGTGGCCAGAGGGCGAGTGGCGCGCGAGACACTGGGCCTGCTGAAGTACACCATCTACGTGGTGGCGTTCCTCTTCCTGTTCAGCATCATCTTCACGCCCTCGGTCGGTCCCGTACTGCTCGATCTGGGCATCGTCAAGATCACCGAGGGTCCGGTCCTCTTCTCCATCAGCATGTCCCTGAGGCTCGTCCTGTCAGTGGTGGCGTTCGCCGTCCTCACGTTCACGGTGCATCCGGATGATCTACTCCGCATCCTATCGAGACTGGGCTTCAAGTCCATGACTGGCGTCTCCATCGCTACCAGGATGTACCCGACCATCGCCGCCGACTCGGCCGCCATATCGGACGCCATGAAGGCGAGGGGGGTGGAGTTCGACGACGGCAGCTTCGTGCGGAGGGCCAGAGCGAGGGCGCCGGTCATGATGCCCCTGCTCATGAACTCCATGGAGCGGTCCATGGACATCGCCGAGGCCATGGAGGCCCGCGGCTTCGGCGCCGGAAAACGCTCTCGGTACAAGGACCCTGCCCTGCGGACCGCGGACCGGCTGATGATGATATCCTTCCTGCTGGCCATCCCCTTCGGCGTCGCCATGTTCATCATGGGATACGGTAACGTCAACTATCTGGCCGGCGAGCCTCTGGTCATCACGGCCGCGGGAGCGACGGTGGCGGCGGTCGAGATACTGTTCTTCACGCCCATACTGCTGGGGGGCCGCCAATGATCAGCATGGAGCGATTCTCGTTCACCTACTCCGGTAAGGACGCCCCGTCCTTGACGACGTGAGCCTTGAGGTGAGAGAGAACGAGTTCCTCCTCATCGTCGGCGCATCCGGTTCCGGCAAGTCCACGCTCATACGCTCGTTCAACGGCCTCATCCCCCACTTCTATGGCGGGGAGGTCGGAGGGCGGGTGACGGTGGACGGCCTCGATACCCGGAGAACGCCGCCGGCCAAGATGGCCAGCATCGTAGGGATGGTCTTCCAGGACCCCGAGAACCAGCTGGTCATGACCAACGTAGAGAACGAGATGGCCTTCGGCCTGGAGAACCTGGCGCTGCCCCGGGAGGAGATCCAGGGTCGTATCACCGAATACTCCGAGTACTTTGGCCTCGACCCCTTCCTGGAGCGGTTCATCCCCCAGTTGTCGGGCGGGGAGAAGCAGAAGGTGGCCCTGGCCTCGGTGCTAGCCATGAGGCCCCGGTACATAGTCCTGGACGAGCCCACGTCGCAGCTGGACGACGAGTCGGCCAGCATGTACCTGGACTTCCTTCACAGGCTCAACAGTGACCAGGGCATCGGCATCATCCTAGTGGAGCACCGCCTGGAGAGGTGCCTGTCCTATGCCGACCGCGTCCTGTTCATGGAATCGGGCCGCGTGATCGCCGACGGCACGCCCGACGAGGTCATGCCGCTCATGAGGAAGAACCGCCTGGTGGCCGACTTCCACCGTGGTGTCCAGGGCAACGGTCTCGGTGACGTCGTCCTATCCGCCCGGGGGCTAACCTTCGCCTACGAGCGAGATGCGGTGTTAAGGGGACTAAACCTCAACGTCAGGGACCGGGAGGTGGTGGCTATCATCGGCCACAACGGCTCGGGCAAGAGCACCCTCCTCAAGCAACTGAACGGCCTGCTGCGTCCGGCCGAGGGCACCGTGGCGGTGTTGGGCAGGAACATCTCTGAAGCGACAACGGCCAGCCTGGCGCGCGACATCGGGTATCTGGGGCAGAACCCCAACAACTACCTCTTCGAGGACACACTGGAGATGGAGCTCCAGTTCACCCTCCGGAACCTAAAGGTGCCCGAGGCCGAATGGGCCGAACGCATCGATTGGACGCTGAGGATGCTAGATCTGGAGCGGTATCGGCGTTCATTCCCCAGGGACCTCAGCTGCGGCGAGCGCGAACGGGCAGCCCTGGCGTCCATACTGGTCGGGCGCCCCAGGATCCTGGTGCTGGACGAGCCCACCAGGGGCCTCGATCACTGGAACAAGGCGAGGCTGGCGTCCATCCTGGCCACGTTGCGCGAGCAGGGAATGACCACGGTGATGGTGACGCACGACTACCGCTTCGTGGCCGAGCACGCCACCCGCGTCCTGTCGCTCGATGGCGGCGCCCTGACCGAGGTGCCGCTGACCAAGGTGATGGAATTGGTCAAGGTCTGCGGAACGGAGGCCTGACATGCGCCTGAAACTTAGCACCCTGATGGTCCTGGCCACGCTGGTGATGGCCAGCGCGATGCTGTACCTGGCAATGTTCCAGCAGCATCTGCTCAGCTCGTACGCGGCCTTCCTGTCGTTCATCCTGCTGCTCTTCGTCGTGGGGATCATCCTCGCCCGGTTCGAGGAGTCGGAGATAAGCTCCAAGGAGGTGGCGCTGATCGGCATCCTGGGCGCCATAATCGCGGCCTCCCGGATCCCCTTCGTCGCGCTGCCCAACATACAGCCGTGCACCTTCCTGATCATTTGCACCGGCCTGATCTTCGGCTCCCTGGCCGGGGCCATGGCCGGGGTCACCACCGCGGCAGTGTCCAACTTCTTCTTCGGGCACGGCCCGTGGACGCCATGGATGATGGTGGCTTGGGGCATGGTGGGCATCATCTCGGCCCTGGTCGGGAAGCGGCTCAAGGACGAGGTCACAGTCACCCACGTGATATTCCTCGGCGTCATCCTTGGACTGGCGTACAACCTCCTCATGGACTTCAGCAGCTGGCTGACGTTCTACCGGGCCGTTCCGGACCTCTTCCTGCCGACGATGGTGGCCGGCATACCGTATGGCATACTGCACGTCGTGGGCAACGTCATCTTCGCCGCCGTGCTGGGCCGCCCGGTGCTCACGCTGTTCAAGAGGTTCAGGCGCCGGACGCACGTGTCGTACCGCCCAGAGGACGGCCATCGTGCCGGCCTCGCCGGCGCCATGACGACCGGAAATAGAACCAAATAAGTCGCCCGGCATGGTGTAGGGCAGGAGTTCAATCATGTCCGCCCCCCAATGGAACCTGTCTGAGCTGGTAGCATCGACCGACCCTCAAGGCCTGAAAGCAGAGCTCGAGGCCATGGTGGACGCCTCTCGCAAGTTCGCCGACGCCTACCGCGGTCGGATCGCCGACCTCGACGCCGTCGGGCTGAGGGAGATGCTGGAGCGAAAGGATGAGCTGGCGCTCCGCCACGAGGGCGTGGAGGAGTACTGCTCGCTGCTGTTCGCGGCCGACATGACCGATCCGGTGGCCAACGAGCTCAACAGCGCGTACACGAGGGCCGGCACCGAGGCCAGCAAGGCCATGGCGGCGGTGGGCATCGAGCTGGGGCAGCTCCTGATGGCCCGCCCGGAGCTCATCGACGATCCGGCATTGGCCGAGTACCGCCACTATCTGGAGAGGCGCGCCCGGGCGGCGCCGCACCTGCTGTCGGAGGCCGAGGAAAAGGTCATCATGACCAAGGACCAGAACGGCATCCAGATGATGTCCAGGCTGCAGAGCAAGTGGCTCAGCACGCGCACCTTCGAGGTGGAGATCGCCGGGCAGAGGAGGTCCCTGGGCATCGGGGAGGTCTACGCCTACATGCACGACCCCGATCGGGGAACGAGGCGGGCCGTGTACGAGTCGATCGGCTCGACCCTCAAGCGGGACGAGCTGCTATGGTCGGACATCCTCCGCACCATCGTGGCCGATCACGCGGCCATGTTCAAGCTGCGCGGCTATGACTCGCCGCTGGAGCCGACCTTGCTGGCCAACGACGTCAGCGCTGGGGCGGTCGACGCCCTCATGGAGGTCGTGCAGGGCAACGTCGATCTGTGCCAGCGCTACTTCGGCCTCAAGGCGCGGCTGCTGGGCCTGGACCGCCTGGGCAGCTGGGACCTTCGGGCTCCCCTTCCCAGCACTCCCGACCGACGATATTCCTGGCAGGAGGCGAGGGACCTGGTGCTGTCGACCTTCCGCGACTTCGACCGGGAGCTGGGCGAATGGGCGGGCGACATGTTCGAGCGGGGCCGCATCGACGCACAGGTGCGCAGGGGCAAGAGGACCGGCGCCTTCTGCTCCACCTGGGTGGCGGGACGCTCCGCGTTCATACTGCAGTCCTACAATGGCCGGCTGAACGACGTGAACACCCTGGCCCACGAGATGGGCCACGCCGTGCACGCCTACATGTACACCAGGGCGCAGAACTACAGCAACTGCCACGTCTCGCTCTGCGTGGCGGAGTGCGGAAGCCTGATGGGGGAGCTGCTGCTGGCCGACCGGCTGAAAGGGAGCGCGTCATCCCGGGAGGAGCGGCAGGACATCCTGGTGAAGATACTGGACGGCTTCACGCTGTCGGTGTTCCAGGAAGGCTTCCGCTTCCTGTTCGAGTCCAGCCTGTACGAGCAGCATGAGGAGGGCGTGGAGCTGGATGGCAAGAGGATCTCCGAGCTGTGGCGGACCGCCCAGGACCGCGTGTACGGCGACGCCGTGCAATGGCTGGACGATTCCGAATGGGACTGGGCGCGGTTCCCCCATCATTATTTCGCCGGTACCAGGTTCTACAACTATCCCTACACCTTCGCCCAGCTGTTCGTCTTCTCCCTGTATCGCATGTACAAGGAGCAGGGGGCGGAGTTCGTGCCGGCGTTCAAGGAGCTGCTCTCGGCCGGCTCCAGCCGCTCGGCCGCCGAGCTGGCCGCCGGGCTGGGAATGGACATCGAGAGCCCGAGCTTCTGGTCCAAGGGAATGGAGCAGGCCCGGGCCTTCATGCGGGAGCTGGAGTCCACCCTGGAGGATCAGTAGATCATCTGTACGCCCACCTGCTGCCTCAGTCGATTGGCGTCGATGATCTCCTCCCTGGTCACCAGGGACATGCCGGCCATGCCGCCCAGCACCTCCACGGCGATGATCTTGTCCGGCCTCGTCAGGTCCACCTTGCCCTTGCTGATGGGCTCCGTAAGAGCGAGCACCAGCTCCTCGGACGACATGTCGTGGCGGCGCTTGTGCATGTGCATCATCCACCGCTCGTTCTCGTCGATGCCTTCGGCCAGCTCCCGGGCGGCTTCGGTCATGTCCTCCACCGTGGCCCGGACCCACCGGTCCACCGGTATCCAATGGTAGGTATGGGTCAGCACGCCGGGGTCCTCGCGGAACTCGTCGCGGATATTGGAAACGATCCGCTTGGCGTCATCTGACACCCTGACGCACATCACGCCATTGATGCACGAGCTGACCAGCTCGTCAACGTCTCCGCCTGCGTCCTCGACCCGCTGTCGGATCTCTCGCTCCGCCAGGCCTGCCCGGTTGGGATGGTACGTCACCAACAGATTGTAGTTCTCCATGTCCGTCCACCGTATGTCACTACGTCGCCCGGTAGTTCAAGATGATTTCGCTGACGTCACCGTCCTCTCCGCCAAGACCTCCTCCAGCGCCCGCATCGCCTCCGGCGCGTGCTTCCGCGGCTGCATCTGCGAGGAGAAGACCATGCGCACGACGCCTTGCTGGTCGATCAGGTACGTGACCCGGTCGGGCGTGCCCAGGGCGCTCCACGCCCCGTACATCTCTCGCGCCTGGTCGTCGGCATCGCTCAGCAGGGTGAACGGCAGCTCATGCTCGTCGGCGAAGCGGCGGTGCGTGTCCACGTCGTCGCTCGACACGCCGATGACGTCGGCGCCGCGACGCTGGAACTCCTCGTACATCTCACGGAACTCGTGGGCCTCCATGGTGCAGCCGGTGGTGAAGTCCTTGGGATAGAAGTACAGCACCACCGGCCCCCTCTCGATGCGTTCGGCCAGGTCCACCACGTTGCCCCCCTGGTCGGGAAGGCGGAACGTGGGAGCGCGGTCTCCCACCTTGATCTTGGAGCTCATGCACCCAGGTTGGCAGCGGGAGGTACATCAATCTGTCCTAGAGGAGCAGCAGGACGATGATGACGATGTGCAGCGCAACGAACAACGGCACCGCCAGGAACTTGGTCTTGCGGGTCTTGTGACGGAAGAGCCTCATGGCGGCCAGCGCTCCGAACGGACCGACGGCCGCGGCGGTCAGCATCGTGCGCTCCCTCGTTCTCATCCTCCTCCGCTGGGAGCGGAGCTTGTCGACGCCGTACATCAGGAACACGATGGCGTTGACGGCCGCATACGCCGCCCAGGGATGCACGCTCAGCCCTCTCCCTCCCAGAAGCGGCTTGGGACCCGCACCTCGACCTCGTGCTCGTACCCTTGCAGTTGGAGCATGGGGCGATCGCACACCGAGCGAAGGTGCTTCCACAGCATGGACGAGGCGTAGTCGTCGAAGTCGGCCGGCATGCTGTCGAGGAGGTTCCTGGAGCATACCACGACCAGCCGGGCCTGCGCCCGGGAGAAGATGACGTTCGTTCGGTTCAGATCGAGGATGAACTCGGCGTTGCCGCTGATGGCCGAGGCATCGCTCTGGGTGGCCGACACGATGATGGTCTCGCACTCCCCGCCCTGCAGCCGCTCAACGGTGTCGATCAACCGGATGTGGTACGCCAGGTCGCTGAGCGCTCCCTTGAGCAGCCCCCGCTGGGCCCGGTGGGGGGTGATGATGGAGATCGACCCCGGTACCACCTCTGCATCGTCGACGCCCCTCGCCAGGATGATGTCGCGTATCAGGCCGGCCTCGAAGGGATTGCTCTTGCGGGACGCCGACTCGTCGTGCACCGCCAGGTACACGCCTGGCGAGCTCCATATGTCCGCCAGCGACGCTAGGCTCCCGTTCTTCCGCACCGACCCTTTGCTGGACACCAGGTTCACGCCCTCCCTGAGGTACACCGACGAGATGAGGTGGGTGAGCTCGGGCGTCAGGCGATAGGTGATGGTCAGCGCCGACTGCCGTATCGCACCCTCGGGGCAGACCTCGCCCAGCCGTCTCATGGCCTTGTACGCCGAGTCGTGCGGGTACATCCTCACCACCTGCTCCCTGGTCTCGCGCTCCCAGTCGTGGGCGGTGATGGGCGACAGCTGCATGTGGTCGCCGGCCAGCATGATCTCCCCGTCCTCGGCCACCAGGGTGGACAATGCCAGGAAGTCGGGGAAGACCATCATGGACGCCTCGTCCACCACCAGTCCATCGGCCCGGGCCGTCTCCCGGGGCCACCGGTAACGGTCGAAGTCGTCGCCCAGCTTGAGGAGGTCGTTGACGGTGCCGCAGACGACCACGTCGCCACTCTCCAGGCGCTCCTTGATGAGGGAGACGTCGTGGCAGGAGATCTCGCCCTCCTCCATCGGCTCCCTCCTGATGTTCAGTACCGTCACGGGATTGTTGTCGACGCCGGCCGCGTCGGCGGCCTTCCTGAACTCGGGCACCGCCTCGCGCAGCCGCCCGCACAGCTCGTCCACCGCCGTGTGCGTCGTGGCCGACAGAAGGAACAGCTTGTGCCCCGGCCGGGCCGCCAGGCGGAGCATGACGGCCGCCGAGGCGGTGTTGGTCTTGCCCGTGCCGGGCGGCCCCAGCATCAGCTGCACGGTCGAGCTCAACCCCTCCAGGCATGCCTGGACCTGGACATCGTCCAGGGGATGGTGGCGCAATCGGAGGTCCCTCAGCACCTGGTGGTACGCCTCCAACCGCTCCCTGGACGGCGGTGCGCGGACCGGGACGGAGGGCTCGATGGGTTCGAACCACCTGATCGAGGGAGCGTTCCGGTTCACGTCGAGCCACCGGTCCACCCGGTCGCGGACGTACGCCGACTTGGACTCGCCGGCCAGCGCGAAGGGCATGAGGCCGTCCTGGGGGGCCATCGAGCTCAAGATGTAATCGGAGCCCCGGCCCTTGTCGCTGTACGGTATGACCTCTCCCCGGAAGATGCCCTGGGGGATGTCCAGTTCGGTGACGTTAACCGTGACGCCCTTGTACAGCGCCTGATATGCGCTGGGCCCTCGCTCGATGCCCCCCTCGTAGGGAACGATACGCATCATGCCGGTGTCCAGGCCGCACATGGAAAGGAATGAGGGGATGCCGATGCCGAACCTGTCCAGGTCGATGTCCGCCTCGAGATCGATCCTCCTCCCCTCCTTGCGGAAGCGGACGTTCCGCAGCGGTATGCACGTCCCCTCGGCCACCCTGGCCGCCGGCGAGCGGGCCAGATCGGCCAGCCATTCGCTCTTGTCCCGGTGATGGTCCAAACGAAGGAAGTCCTGGCACGCCCTCACCAGGTCGTAGCGGTCGGCGAAGTGGTGCTCCATGCTCTCCAGCTCGTACACCGGGACCATGGGTTTTTCCAGCCGGCTATTCTTGGCCTCGAAGCGCTCCTCCAGCCATCGCAGCGCCTCGCACTTGGCCATGAGGAACGCCCTGATCAGGCTGGGAGTGCCGCCGCGCCGGTAGTCGACCAGGGCCCGGCGGAGCATCTGGTCCTTCCACTCGCCCTTGTCGGGAAGGATGCCCCACATGGCATACCAGTATGGCACGGGGATGCCGGAGCGGAATCTCGTGTGCACCTCCATGTACCGACGCAGGGCGCCGGGGGTCTTCCGGCCCTTGGGCGCCCATTCCCCGTCCTCGGTGAGGTAGAGCGCCGCCCGATGGTCGAACAGGTCGCGCCTGAACGCATAGGCAAGGTCGACCGGCTCGCCGTCGACCTCTCGACACCAATGGAACGATCGGCCATACCATCGGATGCTGGCCGCCAGGGGGAGGCTGAACGAGGTGAAGCCGAGCGCCCTGCTCCGAGAGATCTCGTCGCTCATGGACGTGTATATCAGCTGCTCGAGGTCGCCGCGGCATTTCTCCCGGCAGCCCAGCAGCTCGGTGAGGCTGCGCAGCAGCGGCCCCCCGGCCCTGGAGCAGGACTCGATCAGGTAGGTCATCTCCTTCGATGACCACACGTAGAAGTGCACCGGGCGGAACTCGTCCTTGCCGGCGATGGCCGCTATCGCCTTCCCCAGGCCGTTGAAGAAGGAGGCGACCATCTCTCCCTCGGCCCGGTCGTCATCCTCGACGACCCCGCTCCAGCCCTCCTCCCTCATCCTGAGGACGTAGACACCCTGCATCGGCTCTAGCGTACCCTCGTGCTCCTCCATCGGCCTCGGGTAGGGCTCCTCGCCGTACATGACGGTGGATATCGTGCGCTCGCTGTCGGTGAGGTGGGCGCTAAGGCCGACCAGCCGGTCCTCCACGTGATCATACTCCACGTTGAGGTACACCCGTATGGTGCGGAAGCCCGCGTCGTTCTGGTGGGCGGGCAACAGGCTGATGCCATGGTGGCCCAGGTTCATCACCTGGTAGTCGTCCTTCCGCCTCTCGGGCAATGTGGAGCGCCGCGCCCTGGCGCGCCTCACCAGATCGTCCAGGTCGGCGCCGAAGGCCGGGGTGTTGCGCACCGCCGAGGCCTGGGGGGAGGACAGGTCGAGCTCCGATAGCGCCAGAAGGTCTTGGATGCCGCCATGTCGCAGGGCGCGCACCGTGACGGGGTCGAGGCCGAGCAGCTCCAGCCGCGCCCTCCGCTCGCTCTCGGGCAGGCATATCGTATCGTGCGCGCAGCTGTCGCACTTCTCCTCCAGACGAAAGCTAAGCTCGTCGAGCGGCGTGGCGTCGATAGTCTCCACCGGCCCGCCCGGGGCCAGCAGGCGGCGGATATCGTCCATCTCCTCCCTTAGCGGCAGCGACGGTATGTCCAGCACGTCCTGCGTGCGGCGCGAGTCCTTGTCGATGCGGATCACCGCCGCCTCCAGCACGACCTCCCGGACCTTGCCGGCGATGACCGGCGGCGTCTCACGAAGCTCCTCCTCCACCATCAGCCGATAGGCGGCCAGCTGGATGCGGTGATAGGTCTTGTCCTTCCTGCTGGCCTTGCACTCCGCGATGCGCAGCACCGGCTGCCCGTCCTTCCAGCTGAGGATGACGAAGTCCATCCTGCCCGCCACCCGGTAGCGGCCGATGCGGCGGCCTATCTCCACCTCCCGGGCGAAGACCTCCTCCCCCTCCTCCAGCGTCCGGAGGGCGGACAGCAGGCTGGACCATCGGATGTTGTTCTCCTCGTCCTCCTTGGATGGATTGAGGCATCGCATCCGCTTCGAGAGGGCCGCCTCGGTCTCCCTCTCCCTCAGGCGGCCGGACGTGGCGAGAACGGGATCCAGGGTGCCCCTTATAGTGTGACGATGGGGGAACATGCGGTCCAGCGAGGTAGGGTCCCGGCGGATGATCAGCCGCAGCTTCAGGTCCCGCTCGCAACACTTCTTGTCCACGTAGTCCCCGATGTCCGTTACGTTGACATCGGGACCATCCCCGTTCCGATCCGTCATTTCCCCATCCGGAAGGCGGGCCGGGGCCCGCGCTTACTGGATGGTCAGGCGGTTTCGTGATATTTAATTTAAGTCCTGTGGGTCCAACTCGGGAGCATCGACGTCACGCGTACCCGATCTCGCTGGCCCGCTTGCGCGCCAGCGCCTGCTCCACCAGCGCCTGCTGCTCCTCTCGGGTCATCTTGGAGGCGTCGTCCAGCGCCATCGAGAACAGATGGTCCGCCGCCGCCTTGATGTCCTCGAAGGCGATGGAGGAACCTTCTGGCCGCTCCCGCTCCACCACTCGGCCGAACGACATGAGCTTGTCCTTGGCATAGCCTTCCAGCGCCCTTGTCACGTAGTATATGGTCACCGGGTTGGCCCTTGAACCTTCCAGGTATTCTATCAGGGAGTTGACGCGGCGGGTCATCTCCAGAAACTTGTCCTTGTCGAGCCTGATCGCACTGTCCACGAAGGCGAGGGCCTCGATCATCTCCTTCGTCATCTCGCCGCTTTCATTCGTCATTACGCATCATCCTATTCCTTTTAGGAACGGCACGTGGCAGGAACATCCTATAGAAATACTATTCCACGTGATGTTACGTCCAATGACGAAGGAATCCTGTATGTCGGGTTGCGACAATCGCATGACATTTAATTACATATCGATGAATTCCATAGGAAGGATAAAGACGGACGCCTCATTCACCTGGATGATAACAAGCCATCCCCGTCATCGGCTCCTTCTGGCGTAAGGCGACGTTGCAATGTCTGGATGCTGCTCATCGAGCCTCACGGTCGAGCGGAATATCGATCTATAAAGTATTATTATCTAAAAAATAACTTTAGCTGATAATTGGCTGGAAAGCCCGATATATACCTCCCTTCGCTCGGCGCCTGAATCTTCTATCAGGGGATGCACTATGCGAAGCCCACTAGCCAAGACATTGACGGTGCTGATCATGCTCGGGCTGATCCTTCCTGGGGCCATGATCATGCATGAGATGCCCTCGGCATCCGCCTCTCCGGCCATCGGGCGGGTGACGGTGTCGGGGACGAACATACTTGTGGACGGCGCCATACCTTCGGAAAAGTTCTACGGGGTCGTCGATACCACCGCCCTGCAGTTCGCCATCATGACCTATATCAACGGTGAGACGGGGGTGAGGGGCTGGACATCAGTGTTCAATAACCCCGACACGCCCAATTACGTCCGGAGCCCGGTCGTTCCCAACGACACGCCGGAGAACTTCTGGCACCAGTATTTCGCCCTATTGCAGTACTACGACTGCAATCTGGTGCGCATAGGATGCGGGGACACCTGGGGCACATCGCTGCAATACAATGCGTGGTTGAACCACCATGACGCGTACATCGAACTGCTGCGCACCATGTGCGAGCAGGCCGAGGCCCACGGAGTGTGGGTCAGCCTGGTCCTGGCCGGCTCTCAGGAGTACCCGACCTTCACCTTCGGAGGCTCTGGCTCGGTGTTCGACCCCTCCTCGTCGGCGTTCTCTCGGTATGCCGCCTATTGTCGGGACGTCATGGCGGAGCTGGAGGACGAGAATGCCATCTGCTGGTACGACCTGTTCAACGAGCCGGACCACAATTACGTGAACCAGAACTACTGGAAGGGCGACAAGGTCCGCTTCAACAACTGGGCCAAGGCCGCCGTGGCGGCCACCGAGGGAGCGTCCACCCACCCGCGCACCATGGGCGTGGCCGCCCTGGGCTCGCTCTTCGGGTGGAACAAGGCCGATTTCGATCTGGCGGTCGGCAAGATCGGAGTGGAGATCCTACACGTCCACTATTATGGCTCCAACTATGATGCCTACAACTTCCAGCTGCCCGAGGGCTGGGCCCGACAGAACGGCAAACCGCTGTTCTGGGGCGAACTGGCCTTCAACAAGGACTATCCCATCGTCCGGTACGACTTCGCCGAGCAGGCAATATGGAACGCTGGCGGGCAGGCCATCGCCTCGATGGTGCTGACCGGCACGCCCGGCTACCCGTACCGGGGAGGCTCCCTGGTGGACGTCCATGAGAGGCCGGAGGAACCCGTGGATAGGGTGCCGCCCGCCATCTCCATCACCTCACCGACCAATGGCCTCCTGACAAGGGGGCCGGTGGCGTTCGAATGGAGCGCTTCCGATGTCTCGGGCATAGCGGGATACCGCTACCGCCTGGATGGCGGTTCGTGGACCTCCCTGTCGGCCGCGACCTCGGCGACGATGGGCGAGCTGGCGGACGGCGAGCACTCGTTCGAGGTGTCGGCCACCGACCGGGCAGGCAACATCGGAACGGCATCCGTCCGGTTCACAGTGGACCGGACCGGTCCCGAGGTGGTCTTCACGGCCCCCACGGCGGGACAGCGCCTGGACACGGCATCCGTCCATGTGGCATGGTCCGCGTCCGATCCATCGGGCGTGGCCCACTTCCGCTACCGCATCGACGGCGGCTCGTGGTCGGAGACGACCACGGCCACCTCGGCGCTGTTCTCCAGCCTCCCGGACGGCGTTCGCACCGCCGAGGTGGAGGCGACCGACGCGCTCGGCAACACCCGAACCGTTGCACTGTCCTTCACGGTCGATACCTCGGTGCCGGCGATCGACATACTCTCGCCGTCCCAGGGGTCGAGGACCAACGCCACCTCGGTGGTGGTGGAATGGACCTCCGACGACCCTGGGTCCCTGGTAGGCGTGGAGGTGCAGGTGGACGGGGGCGACTGGATGGCATATGACGCCGCATCCCGGCAGATAGCCTTGGCCGCCCTGTCGGACGGCGAGCATCAGGTGAGCGTCCGCGGCTCATATGCCAACGGTCGGACCTATGTCGACAGCATCACCTTCCACGTCGACACCGTGGCGCCCGTCGTCGAGTCGGCCTCGCCCAGGGACCTCGTTCAGCAGAAGCCCAGCGCGATCACCGTCGCGATGTCTGAGAGCATCGCGGAGGCCACCATAGTGGTGGACGGCGTCGATGGAACCGTGTCCTGGGAGGGCAGCAACCTGGAGTTCGTCCCGTCCTCCAAGCTGCTGCGGGGGATCGACTACACCGTAGCGGTGAGGGTCGTCGACCTGGCGGGGAACGCGATGAGCACGTCGTGGTCCTTCACCATCGCCGAGCTCCCGCCGGCCAAGGCGTGGTCACCGACAGCGACGGCCGCCCGGTGGCAGGCGCGGTGGTGGCCCTGAACACCGGCGACCAGACCGTCACGGACGGTGACGGCACGTTCCTCCTCGACGTCGAGCCCGGGACCTATGAGGTCACGGTGTCGCGGGACGGGTATCACAGCGTGATGGTGGCGCTCCAGCTGGGGCCGGAAGGAACGGCCGTGGTCGGCCTGAGCCCCGTGAAGAGCGGGCCATCGACCACCATCATGCTGGTGGTGGGCCTCTCCATGCTGGCGATCACCCTGGTCGCCATGGGCCTGATCCTGCCGGGAAGGAAGGGCTGACCCCCCTCAAACCTCTTACCTTATCTCCCAGAAGATCTCCGTCATGAGCTTCTCGTCCGGCACCTTCCCCGGCTCGTTGAGGTAGCGCTCCCACATGCGCCCCGACGGTTCGTATCCCTGGGAGCGCATCCATCTTTCCATGTCTGAGTACGTCTCCATCAGCCGGTGGTACGGCCCCACGTGGACGCCTGTGACCACCTTCACAGACGGCAGCGTGAACGGTCTGATCCGCCCCTCCCCCTCGAACGGCTCCTCGACCGGGAACCCGCATTCCAGATCGGTCTCGTCCCCCGTCCAGGAGTGATAGTAGACGAAGGGCGGCCCGACCATGCGCAGGCCCCGGCGCGCCATGAACTCGCCTAGCTCGCCGTAGGCCCGGCCGATGGCCGCGGCGATGTCCGCATGTCTGACCTTTTCCCTGATGGCCGCGGAGGGCTGCTCCTCGGTGGTGATCACCCTATATTCTCCCATGATATCGTGACCGTATCATCTAGCGGGGGATTTAATGAGGGCGGCCTCGCCCTGGAACGCGTTTTACCATGCCTCGTCGGAAGGCCGGCAGAACGCTCGAACGACCTCGGCGACCGGGCGCGGCCCGAGGCAGGGAGCCCTGCGTGACCGTTGGGAAACGCCAGAGTTAATAAGGGGGCGACCCATAGGTCCTTGGACGTCTGAAAAGGGAGGGTCCAGATGGACGATCCACGGCCCCGGGCCGAACAATAGTTATTTATTTAAGGCTACCTTAAGGCGTTCACCCACAGCAGGTGAAATGATGGTTGAATTCAAAGCGGTCATCAATGATGTGAAGTCCGGCAAGTCCTATCAGGTGCCGGTCTCAGGGCACCATGCCAACTCCTTGATCGGCAAGAAGATCGGGGATGTCGTAGACGGAATCTTCGTAGGTCTTCCAAGCTACAAGCTGACGATCAGGGGCGGAAGCGACAAGGACGGACTGCCCATGCGCAGCGACCTTCCCGGTTCCAGGCGCAAGAAGATCCTCCTCACCGACAGCGTAGGTTTCCATTCCACCGAGCCCGGTCTCAGGCGCCGGAAGAACATCCGCGGCAACACCGTGGGGCCCGAGACGGTGCAGATCAACATGGTCATCTCTCAGGAGGGCTCCAAGCCCATCGAAGAGCTGCTCACCCCGACCGAGGAGAAGAAGTAATGAAGATCAGCCAGCAGCCTGAGATCAACATCGGCATGATCGGTCACGTCGACCACGGCAAGACGACGCTCACCAAGGCGCTGAGCGGGGAGTGGACCGACCGCCATTCCGAGGAGATCAAGAGGGGCATCTCCATCAGGCTGGGCTATGCTGACGCTGCATTCTACAAGTGCAACGACTGTGAGAAGTACACCAACGCGCCGACCTGTCCCGAGTGCGGAGGGGACGCCAAGTTCCTCCGGGCCATCTCGCTGGTCGACGCCCCGGGTCACGAGACCCTGATGGCCACCATGCTGTCGGGAGCGGCCATGATGCAAGGCGCTCTCCTGCTGATAGCGGCCAACGAGCCCTGCCCCCAGCCCCAGACCGAGGAGCATCTGATGGCTCTGTCCATCATCGGTGTGGAGAAGATAATCATCGTGCAGAACAAGGTCGACATCGTGACCAAGGAAGAGGCGATGGAGAACTACCGGGCCATCAAGAAGTTCGTCAAGGGCACCATCGCCGAGGACGCCCCGATCATCCCGGTCTCGGCGCACCACGATGTCAACATCGACAAGCTCATCGAGACCATCGAGAGATACATACCCACGAACCGCTCCTCGGCCGACGAAGAGCCGCGCATGTTCGTGGCCCGCTCGTTCGACATCAACATCCCCGGCTCGGAGCCCCGGTCCATAAAGGGAGGGGTGCTGGGCGGTTCCCTGACCCAGGGGACCCTGGAGGTGGGGGACGAGATCGAGATCCTGCCGGGACGCAAGGTCGAGGCGGGAGGCAAGACGACCTACGAGCGCATCACCACCACGATATCGTCGCTCCACAGCGGGAGCATCTCCCTGGACAAGGCCCTTCCCGGCGGCCTGATCGCCATCGGGACCAAGCTGGACCCCTCGCTGACCAAGTCGGACGGCGTTACGGGGCGCGTGCTCGGCAAGCCCGGAACACTGCCTCCGGTGCTCCACAAGTTCACCATGACCACTCACCTGCTGGAAAGGGTGGTCGGAACCGCCGAGGACCTGACAGTGGAGAACATCAAGACCAACGAGCCGCTCATGCTCAGCATCGGCACCGCCACCACGGTGGGCGTCGTGACCTCGGCCCGTGGCAACGAGTCGGAAGTGACGCTCAAGATCCCCGTCTGCGCCGACGTTGGACAGAGGGTCGCCATATCCCGCCGCATATCGGGCAAGTGGCGCCTCATCGGGTACGGTATCATCGAGTAGGGTGGGCATGCCGGTCGTCGTGCTCGACACCAACGCCCTCCTCCTTCCTTTTGAACGCTCCATCAATCTAGATGCCCAGCTGCGCTCCCTGCTGGGCAATTGCGAGGTCCTCGTCCCCGGACCGCTCATCGGCGAGCTGAAGCGTTCTCCCAGCAAGCACGCCCGCGCGGCCATCGGCCTGGCGTTCCACTACAAGGTGGTCGACACCGAGGCCACCGGCGACCAGTCGGTGATAGAGCTGGCCGAGAAGCATGACGCCTACGTCGTCACCAACGACCGGGCCCTCATCGGCCGCCTGCGCGAGAGGAGGATCAAGGTCATCTTGCTCCGCGGGGGAAGCCATCTGGGGTTCGACTTCTAGAACAGCGGATGAGGCGGCTCCTCGGGCGAGGTGACGTTCGGCCGCCCCAGCATCTCCACTCGCGTCTTGAGGAGCACCTCTCCCCACAGTGAGGCGGCGTAGATGGGCACCTTGTTCCCTACCTGATATAGCGCCCTCCTCCGGGCGGCATCGCGCACCGCCCTCGAGGCGCAGGCGGTGATGACATCGCACACATCGAACAGCGTCTCGGCGTCCTCGGCCGACAGGCCGCTGGTGTGCACCGCAAAGATCGCCGACCTCTGCCCCAGCCGTCGCCGGACCTCCAGGGCGTCCTCCGCTCTGGCCACCGTGACCGCCACCCGGCGGTATCCGAGGGACAGTGCCATTTCAGCTCCCTTCACCTGATCGATGGTCGCCCTCTCGGGGTCGAGCACATGGTCCCGCCCCACGGCCTGGATGATCTCCTCGATGGGCGACGTCTCGATAATGCCCGACACGCGGCCCCCGATGCCCTGCGCCAGCTCCGGGTCCGAGACCACCACGGTGCCTGTGCCCTCGCACACCATGACGGCGGCGTCGATCATTCCCTTGGTCAGCGCCATGCCGATCAGCTCTGATACGCCGTACGAGAGGAAATCGCGCATGCGCATCTTGCGGTTCGGCATGCACATTCCGAAGTCCTGGATGCGGAACTCGATGTTCTTGCGGATGCTCTCCTCGTTCAGTTCGGTGATCCCCCGGGTCTTCAGGAACAGGGGGCAGAACGTGGCCCGCGGCTGACCGATCTCGACGATCTTCCCGTCCTCGATCACGATCCTGGTGCATCCGAGCGCCTCTATCACGTGCCGGCCCATGATGATCGAACAAGTATCCTCAGGTCATAAATCAAGCCTTCCCCCCATCCATCGGGACGGGCCTACGCAACATCCTCGTGAAAACATTAAATAGCCATTCACGGATGGAAGACTGCTATAATTGGTAGCTACAAGAAAACCATGGAGGGATGGACATCAACGAGAAGTTCTCAACCGCTCTCAAGCAGATCGCTCTGCTGGGGGGCATCAATGATTACATAGCCATCTCCTCTCGGGAGCTGGGCGAGAAGCTGGACATAAGCCAGCAGTCCGCGTCAAAGAGGATACTGGAGCTACTGGAGGAAGGGTACATACAGAGGGACCTAGGGGCCAGGAAGCAGCGTATCAAGATCACCAAGAAGGGGTTGGACGCCCTCCGCGCCGAGTACTCCGAGTACCAGAGGATCTTCGAGATGAAGGACCACCTGGTCATCACGGGAGTGGTGACCGCTGGCATGGGGGAAGGGCAGTACTACGTCAACCAGCCCGAGTACCAGGACCAGTTCAAGGAGAAGCTCGGGTTCACGCCCTTCGAGGGCACTCTCAACCTGAAGATCGTACCCTCCGACCAGTCCAAGATGGACATGCTTCGCCGCATCGAGGGCATAACCATAAGCGGGTTCCACCGCAACGGCCGCACCTTCGGCGAGGTGAAGGCGTATCCCGCCACCATGCACAACGTGGAGTGCGCGGTCATCATGCCGTCCCGCTCCCACTACTCGGAGGTGATGGAGGTGCTGTGCAAGTACAGCCTGCGCCGGACCCTGGGGCTGAACGATGGTGACACGGTCGAGGTCCGCATCACCACCGAAGAGTGATCAATACCGCTTGGACACGTGCTCCAGGGCGGAGGCGAAGATCACCCTGCCATCGCCGGGCGCGTTGGGGTCCTGCTCCCTCGTCCAGTCAGGATGCTGGTAGCGGAACATCACCCTCTCCGGATGGGGCATGAGGCCCAGGACGTTCCCGTCCGGGTTGCATATCCCGGCGATGTTGGCCAGGGTGCCGCTGGGGGACCACGGATAACCGGCATAGGCGCCGTCGGCGTCCACGTACCGGAATACGATCTGGTCGTTCTCCTCCAGCCGCTGCAGTATCTCGCTCTCCCGATCGGCCGGGAATCTTAGGTTCCCTTCGGCATGGGCGGACGGGAAGAGGACGATCTCCCCCCTGGGCAGCAGCGAGGTGAACACGCACTTGCCATGGTTCTCGTGCTTCAGGTAGGTGGGCCGGCACTCGAAGCGGGCCGAGTCGTTGGTGTACAGCGCCGCCTGCGGCTCCTCGCTCATGACCTCGTCGAACGACGGCAGCAGGCCCAGCTCGACCAGGATCTGGAAGCCGTTGCACACTCCCAGCACCGGCCGGCCAGACGACACGAAGTTCTCCACCTCGTGGCCGAGACTGCTCCTGATGCGGGCGGCGAAGATGGCGCCCGCCCTGACATAGTCCCCGGCGGAGAACCCGCCCGGGAACATGAGGATGTGGTAATCGTCGAGGTCCCGCCTCATGGACGGCGGACAGTCCCCGGTCAGCTGCTTCAGGTGCACCTTCTCCGGCCTGGCGCCGAGCATCTTGAACGCGTTGTAGGCCTCCTCCTCGCAGTTGGTGCCCTCTATGCGGAGCACGCACACTTTGATCTCGTCGACGTTCATTACATCAGCCTCCACAGCGCGTCGGTCCACGCCCGTCGCATGGCCGGTACCTTCAGGTCGACCTTCCGGCGGCCGTCGCGGATCGTCATCCTCTTGTCCTGCTCGACCGTGCCCAGGTAGATGGCCTGTGGCGCCAGCTTCTCGAACTCCGCGCGTCTTGCGACGTCCACCTCGACCACGAAGCGGGAGTTGGACTCGGAGAACAGCTTGGTCTCGAAGCTCAGGTCCCCCATCCCCGACAGGTCGAGCTGGAGGCCCAGGTCCCCGCCCAGGCACATCTCCGCCAGGGCGATCGCCAGGCCGCCGTCGGCGCAGTCATGGCAGCTCTTAAGAAGGCCGGCCTGGCCGGCCGCCAGCACGGTATCGATGTTCCGCGACAGCGCGGCCGCGTCGACCTCCGGCACCTTTCCTCCCTTGCCGCCGTAGCGGCGGTAGAGTATGGAGGCCCCCATCTCGTCCTTGGTGTCGCCGATGATGTACACCAGGTTCTGGGCCCGCTTCAGGTCGGTCGTCACGCACTTGCGGATGTCCTCCACGATGCCCACGCCCAGGCAGGTCGGGGTCGGCAGCGCCGGTCCCTGTCCCGTCTCATTATAGAACGACACGTTGCCTGACGGCACCGCCAGGTTCATGGCCTTGGCCATTTCGCCGATCCCCCGAACGGCCTCGCTGAACTCGTACAGCCGCTCGGGCTTCTCGGGGTTGCCGAAGTTCATGCAGTCGGTCAGCGCGTGCGGTCGGCCGCCCACCGCGGCGATGTTGCGGCACACCTCGTCGACGGAGCTCCGGCCGCCGTTGTAGGGGTCCTCGGACGTGAACCAGGGATTGACGCCCACGGCGATCGCCAGGCCGCGGTTGGAGTCCATCAACGGCTTGATGACCACGCCGTCGCCCGGGCCTCGGAGGCCTACCTTTCCCTGCAGGGGCTTGACGACCGTGGACGCGCGGACCTCGTGGTCATACTGCATGATCATCCAGTCCTTGGACGCGATGTTAGGGTCGGCCAGGGTGGACAGTATGACCGCGTTGAGGTCCTCGGGCAGGTTGGGGGCCTGGAACACCTCTTTCGACGCCGACGACGGCGGGGCCAGCGGACGGCAGTACTCGGGGCCCTTGGTCAGGAAGTCCAGGTCCAGCTCGTATATGGGCTCGCCATGGTAGGTGATGCGCACCCTCTGCTCCTTAACCACTCGACCGATCACTGTGGCCGTCACGTCCCACAGGGCGAACACCTCCAGCACGGCGTCCACGTTCTCCTCGGGCGTGGCGAGCATCATGCGCTCCTGCGACTCCGACACCCAGATCTCCCAGGGCGCCAGGCCCGCTTCCTTCAGGGGCACGCGGTCCAGCTCCACGTCGGCGCCGCACTCCCCGGCCAGGGCGATCTCGCCCACCACGCAGGACAGGCCTCCCCCCGCCCAGGTCCTTGATGCCCGACACCAGGCCGCGCTCGTTCACTTCCAGGCAGGCGTGTATGAGCGGCTCCTTGGTTATCGGGTCCCCGAGCTGCACCGAGCCGCGGGACTCCTCCTCGGACGATTCGTTCAGCTCGGCCGACGCGAAGGTGACGCCGTGAATGCCGTCCCGGCCGGTGCGGCCGCCCGCCAGGATGAGGACGTCGCCCACGCCCCGAACGGCATTGTTCAGCAGCTTGTCGCGGCGCATGAAGCCTATGCAGCCGACGTTGACGAGGCAGTTCCCCGTGTATGACGGGTCGAAGAAGACGCCTCCGGCCACGGTCGGGATGCCGATGCGGTTGCCATAGTCGCGGATGCCCGACACCACGCCGCTGATGAGGTACTTGGGCGGCTTCACTCCGGGCGGGACCTCCTTCAGGTCAGGCGGCCCGAAGAACAGCGGGTCCACCAGGGCGATGGGCTGGGCGCCCATGGCCAACACGTCGCGGACGATGCCCCCGATGCCGGTGGCGGCGCCGCCGTACGGCTCGATGGCCGACGGGTGGTTGTGGCTCTCCAGCCGCAGCGCGTAGGCGTGCTCGTCGTCGAAGGCCATGACCCCCGCGTCCCCCTTGGCCAGGACGTCGGGTGGTGGATCGAGAATATGTGCTCCCGCAGGAACACCTTGGATGATTTGTAGCAGCAATGTTCGGACCATGCCTGGGCGATGGACTGGATCTCCACGTCGGTCGGTAGCCGCCCCTTCTTCTGGAAGTACTTCCTGACCTCGCACATCTCGCTGAGGCTCAGGTTCAGGCCCATGGATGCCGACATGTTCATGAGGTCGCGGTCCGAGGCGGAGAAGATGTCCACCTCGTGCAGCGGGAACGGCACGTCCCTCTTCCTGGTGAGATCGGACATGGTCATCACTTCAGGTCGACGCGGAAGGTCTGAATGACCGGGTTGGCCAGCAACCGGCGGCACATCTCCTCGGCGGCCTCCTTGGCCTGCTCGGGGTCCGTATCCATCTCCACCTCGAAGAGCTTGACCGTCTTGACGCTCTTGATGTCCTTGAATCCCAGCAGCTCCAGGGCCTTCCGGGTGTTCTCCCCCTCGGGGTCGGCAACGCCGTGCTTGAGCTCGATACGGATATCTGCCTTGACCATGGTGACCATTTCCGAATTGGGCTCCGCTACTTAATTGTTTATCCGCGTCCAGATTACGCGTTGGTCCGCACCCGAACGAACGGCGATGGAACGGTCGAAGAACGCGCCTATGGTCGTTCGACCGATCGGCCGGCGGTCTTGCGCCCGAACACGAGGTAGCCGGTGTGGCCCAGGTTATCGTACGACGGGCGCACGCCCCCGGGATGCACCTCGATGCCCCTCTGGATGTTCTCGAACGCCACCACCTCCTGGTAGTCCCGGTCGCGCAGACCGTTCACCAGGTCGGCGACCTGGTTGGCGTTCGGCACGTATCCCGCGAAGCGCCCTCCCGGGCGGAGGAAGCGTCCGATGTTGTCGAGGGCCAGCCACGGATCGGGCATGTCCAGGGCCACGGCGTCCACCTCGGCCCCCACGTCGACCTCCTTGATGTCGCCGAACCGGAGGTCCCACAATGACGATAGTCCCGACCGTTCCACGTTCCTGCGGGCCTTCTGGGCGAACTCCTCCCGGAGCTCGACGGTGACCACCTTCCCGGTCGGAGCGACCGCGTGGAGCAGGGCGATGGTCAGGGCGCCGGACCCCACGCCCGCCTCCAGAACGACGTCCCCGGCCTTGAGGTCCAGGTGGAACACCATGGTGGCAGCGTCCTTGGCGGTGATGATCTGGGGGCCGCGGTCCAGCGACTCCATCTGTTCAATCAGGCCTCCCCTGAATACGAAGAACTCGCGTCCAGCGATCTTCATCCGGGAGCCGTCCTCCAGCCCGATGAGGCGGCCCGCGTCGACGACGCCGAGCCCCTGAACCTTCACCATCTCTCTCTGGACGCGGAGCCAGTATCGCTTTCCCCGATCGTCCAGCAGGTAGACCGGGTCCCCCTCGCCAAGCATGAGGCTCACATATCGGGAGCGAATGAAAAGGTTTCGTGCGCCGGCGAGATGTGTCGGAGGGTTTCTGGGTAAAAAGAATTTAATATGGACAGGGTATTGGCCGCTCTAATGGCAGACCGCTCTGTCAACCTGTCCATAAAGATCCTGTCCGTGCTCCTCATCATCGGGGGCATCGCCCTGTACATCGGATGGGGCATCGCCTACGGGAGCTGGAACCTCTTCGAGTCCCAGTACATCCCCATCTATGGCCTGACGGTCGTGATGGTCCTCTTCGGCGTCCTCGGACTGGCGCTAACCCGTCTGAAGGATTGAGCAAACCCTTTACCTTCTGTTCTACATCCTCGTCCAAATGGTAGATGCTACCATCATCACCAGGGCGAGCAGGCTGGAGTCCCGCATCCATTATCGGTTCAGGGACAAGCAGCTCCTGTACGACGCGACCGTCCGCAAAGGCTTCGAGAACGAGGCGGCCAATGCGCTCGTGAAGAATGCCCGGCAGCATGACATCGAGGTCCTGGCCAACCTGGGGGATTCGGTCATAGACCTTCTCGCCACCGAGCACCTTATTCTGGAGCATCACATGGATGAGACGAGCAAGCTGACGGAAGGGCGGCAGCGGATGGTGAACCGCGACCGCTTGACGCTTCTGGGAAGGCGCTTCCATCTCGAGGAGCATCTGACGATGAGCGAGGGCGAACGGCTCGATCTCGGCCGGAGCGCCATGCTGGGCGAGGCGATGGAATCCCTCATCGGGGCCGTGTACCTCGATGGGGCTGGCCGGGACGGCCTTACCAACGCGCGAAAGGTCCTTGCCCGAATGGGCTTCTTTACGGAATAATGGGGAAAGGGGTTTACATCGCCCGGGCGGCGTAGACCACGGTGTCGGTCTCCTTGCCGCAGGCGAGGCACTTGCCGTGGAACTCCTCCTTGGTGTACGGCGATCCGAGGATCTTGATGTCGGCCGTCTCCTCGATCTTTTTCCGCACTCCTCGGTCCCGCACCAGCCGAACCTCAGCCACTTATCCGGCACGTTCTCCAACGAGTCGATGGTGGTGATCGACGACTCCATGCGCTGCCGCGCCCTCTCCCGCATGTCGAGGGCGATCTTGTGCAATAGCGCCTCGACGTCCTCGCCCACGCTCTTGCGCAGGACGGTCCCTTTCTCGCCGGTGTCCCGGCGAGCGTAGGACACGACGCCATTGGCGATGTCCCGGCCGCCCAGCTCCAGGCGCAGCGGGACGCCCTTCAGCTCCCACTTGTAGTACTTCGCCCCCGGCCGCTCGTCGCCCTCGTCCACCTGCACCCGTATGCCGGCGGCCTTCAGCTCGTTGGCCAGCGCGCGGGCGTTCTCGGTGATCTCCTCCAGGTTGCCCTTGGCGATGATCGGAATGATGACCACCTGCACCGGCGCGATGTCCGGCGGGAGCACGAGGCCCTTGTCGTCGCCGTGCACGCCCACCACGGCGCCCAGCAGCCGCTCGCTCATGCCGAAGGTGGTCTGGTGGACGTACTTCTGCGTTCCGTCGACGTCCTCGTACTTGATGTCGAACGGCCTCGAGAAGTTGTCCCGGTAGTGGTGGATGGAGCCCAGCTGCAGGCTGCGCCCCGACGGCATGTAGGTATCGATCCCTACCGTGTAGTGGGCCCCGGGGAACTTGTCCCAGTCGGTGCGGCGCAGCAGAAGGTATGGAAGCGCCAGGCGCTTCATCAGCGCCTCCAGGATGACGAAGTCCTCCTCCACCTGGCGCTGCGCGTCGGCCTCGTCCTCGTGACAGGTGTGCGATTCGAAGAAGTGGATCTCCCTGACCCGGATGAACGCCCTGGTCTGCTTCGTCTCGTACCTGAAGGTGTTGACCAGCTGGTAGGTCTTCAGCGGCAGGTCGCCATGGGAGCGGACCCATATGGAGAACATGGGGTACATCGCCGTCTCCGACGTCGGGCGCAGCAGCAGGCGCACGTCCAGCTCGTTCAGGCCAGCATGGGTGACCCAGTACACCTCGGCGTCGAAGCCCTTGATGTGGTCCTTCTCCTTCTTGAACTCCGTCTCGGGGATCAGCAGGGGGAAGCACACCTCGTCGTGGTTGGTGGCGTCCAGCTCCTGCCGTATGTACGTGTCGATGAGCCGCATGATCTTCCAGCCGTAGGCAGGCCAGACGTTCATGCCCTTGATGGGATAGCGCTTGTCGGTAAGGCCGGCCTGTTCGACCAGGTCGTTGTACCACTCGCTGAAGTTCTCTTCCTTCTTCATGATCATCACCGTTGAGGACGAGCCGTTATCGATTCTCAGCTATTCATATCTGGCCATGCAGAACGTGGGCGATCTGCGGCGCCACTGATATCACCGACACCTCGTTCTCAATGGTATTGGTAGAGTACACAGCGTTGCAGCACTTCCGAAGCCGGTCCAGGGCGTTCTTGGTGAACAGGCCGTGCGTGCACACCGCGGTGACGCTCTTGGCCCCGAGGATCTTGAGCTGGTTGGCCGCCGCCTCGATGGTGCCGCCAGTGGAGATGATGTCGTCGACGATGAGGGCGTTCTTGTCCTTGGCGTCGACGTTCTTGGGCGCCATCCTCACGACCTCGCCGGACAGCCTGGTCTTCTCAAGATGGTCGACATCGGCGCCGATGACCCGGGCGACCTCGCTGGCGCGCTGCATGGCCCCCTCGTCGGGTGCCAGCACCAGGTCGATGCCGTGGCCGTCGAAGAACCTTCCCACGCACGGCGCCGCATGCACATCGTTCGTCTGCCCCTTGAACCAGTCCAGGATGATGGGCTTGTGCACATCGATCGTGACCAGATGCTTGGAGTTCATCTCCAGGGCCTTGATCATCACCTTGGCGCTGAGCGCCTCGCCCTTCTTGAACCGCTCGTCCTGCCGGGCGTAGCCGAAGTACGGGACCACCGTGATGATCTTCCTGGCCCCCAGGCCGACGGCCGCATCCTGCAGCAGCAGCGCCTCCACCAGGCTGGTGTCGGGGTGGGTGTTCTGAACGACGATCACATCGTCATCGAGCTCCTCCTCTTCGATGCGCACATAGCACTCCCCGTCGGGGAATCGGACCACATTGGCCTGTATGAACTTTGTTCCCAGCTCCTGGGCCAGGTCCTGCGCGAGATTCCTGGAAGAGGTCCCTCCGATGACTAACATAATGGGGTCATTGGTGGAACGTTTTTTAAGGCTATCTAGCCGCGCCGTCATGAACGCACGACATCCATACGCGCTGCGTCGGCTGGATGCCTGGGTTGAAAACTATATATCCGCACCCTCTAATATCCGCGCGGGATGCATAATATGGATATCGAGGCGGATGTTCCCGCCCCGGATGAGGAGCCTGGGCTGGAGGCGTCGACTCTTGAGGATGAGGGGCATCAGCAGGTGGCGGTCGAGCCGCTGGCCCTCCCGGCCCCCACGCCCATGGGCATAATCTACGGGAACGTCGGCACCGGTTCTTTCAACGTGTGGGTGACCGGCCATCTGGAGAAGATGGACTACGTCCAGGTGGAGCACGACAGCTCCGGGTGGGTCCTGGGGCAGATCATGGAGATGGAGCGGCGGACCGATCTGTCCATCGAACGGGCCAAGAGGATCCTGAACGGGGAGGAGCTGAGCATCGAGGAGAAGGTGACGGCCTCCGTCAGCGTGATAGGGTACCGCGACGACCGAGGGCTCCTCCAATCGCCCCGCACGCCCTTTCGGGCGGGACAGCCCGTCTTCAAGGCGGCCGACGACCTCATCAAGGAGGTCATCGGCCTCAAGGAGCACACCCCCACCGGGGCGTACATCGGCCTGCTGGCCGGCCACGACATCCGCATCGAGGTGGACATCAACTCCATGGTGCAGAAGCACGTCAGCATCCTGGCCAAGACCGGCGGCGGCAAGTCGTTCATGTGCGGCGACCTGATCGAGGAGCTGATGAAGCATGACGTCACCATCATGGTCATCGATCCCCATGGCGAGTATGGCTCCATGCGCGACAAGGGCCGGGAGCCGCAGGGGGGCCGGGACTTCGGGGTCGAGCCGCGCGGCTATGCCGACAAGATCAGAGAGTTCGCCACCGACACGTCCGCCAATCCGCTCGCCAGTCCCCTTAAGTTCACGTTGTCCAACATCGAGCCCCGCGATCTCCTCGCCCTCACGAGCATCAAGAACGGCAAGGCCTACCTCACGCCGCTGCGCAAGGCGGTGGACATGATCAAGAGCGTCAAGAGGGACTACTCGCTCCGGGACATCATCAGGGTGCTGGAGGCCGAGGAGGAGGGCAGCAACGCCGCGCTCATCAACGAGCTCGAGTACCTGGACGAGATCAAGATCTTCGCCGAGTCGGGCACCATGATGGACGAGCTGGTCGTCAAAGGCAAGATGACCATCATCAATCTCAAGGGGACGCCGCCCGACATCGCCGAGCTGGTGGTGGAGCGCATCGGCACGGCGCTGTTCGAGCTGCGCAAGCTGAACCGCATACCGCCCATGATGCTGGTGGTGGAGGAGGCCCACAACTACTGTCCGCAGGTGGGGTCCGCCGCCTCGTCCAAGATCTTCCGCACCATCGCCGCCGAGGGTCGGAAGTTCGGCCTCGGCCTGACCATCATAAGCCAGAGGGCGGCCAAGATCGACAAGAGCGTGCTGTCCCAGTGCAACACCCAGATGATCCTGAAGGTGACCAACCCCAACGACCTCAAGGCCATCACCGCCTCGGTCGAGGGCCTCACCGCCGGCATGGCCGACGAGATCCAGCGGCTGCCGATCGGCGTCGCCCTGGTGGTGGGAGGCAACGTCCAGATGCCGTTGTTCGTCGAGGTGCGTCCCAGGGAGAGCCGCCACGGGGGCGAGTCGGTGCAGATCGTATCCGACGAGCCCTGGGAAGGACCGGAGATGGATGCGGAGCCTGAGACGGGGGAGGAAGAGGCGGACGCCGAGATCGAGGAAGAGGAGCTATGAGACAGCTAAGCGAGGAGAAGGTGCTCAAGTATCTCGACACCACCCGCCGGGCGCTGGAAAAGCTGGTCATCGCCGCGCCCGAGCGCTCGTTCAACCGCCGACTGGCCGAGGACTTCCTGAACATGGCCACCTCCTACTACGAGGATGCCAAGCACTTCCGCGAGAGCGGGGACCTCGTCAACGCGTTCGCCGCCGTGAACTATGCCCACGGCTGGCTGGACTGCGGGGCCCGCATCGGGCTGTTCGACGTGGGCCAGGACGACAAGCTGTTCACCCTCTACGAATGACCCTGGGGCCATCCAGGTCCAGGTGCAGGCGGTAGGTCGGTCCGAACCTCCTGAGCACCGCCTCCTGCGCGTCCAGGTTCCCGGCGGCGAAGACCGTGTTGCCCAGCATGACCATGGAGCACGGCCCCAGGCCGTCCAGCTCGTCCAGCGCCCTTCTCACCGGCTCGGTGATGATGCCGCTCCTCTCCGCGAAGCTGCGGCACAGGCGGAGGAAACTATCGACCGTTGGGTCCTCCAGCAGCCGACGGTGGCACTCCTGCCCAGTGCGGGGCAGGAGGTCCTCCTCGGAGCGGAGCACCGCCGCGGTGGACATGCGGGGGCCGACCACGCCCGCAACGATGTCCAGCTCGTCGGCCAGACGGACCACCTCGCCCACTGGCGGAAGGCCCTCCCGCCTTCGGACCTCGATGCCGCCGGCCATCAGGCCCGCCACGTCCCCGAGCCCGCTGTGGTTGGCGATCTCGGCGCGATGGGCCGCCTCGAACGCCCTCTGCCTTGGCAGGCCGAGCAGATCGGCCAGGGCCACCGTCGCCGAGAGCGCCCCGGCCGCGCTCATGCCGAACCCGCTGCCCATCGGCAGTTCTAGGTTGGTATCGACCTTCGCGCCCATGCCGGGCGGCAGCATCTCCATCATCGCCGCCTCGGTCACCAGGGCGCTCCCCTCGGCCCTGTTGATGGACACGTGCACTTCGCCGGAGTCGTTCAGCTCGACCTCGCTCACGGCGCCGAGATGCACGCACATGCCCGCGCCCCTCGAACCGGATGACAGCACGTCGTCATGCGGGCAGGGATGGAAGAACCCGGTAATGTGTCCCGGACAGAACCCGGTGGCTCTCATTCCGCTAACGCACCTCGTCCAGTATGCGGTCTGCCAGTCCTGACTTGGTGCCCTCGTACCTCTCGTGGGAGCCGTCGGGTCGGAGGATGAAGGCTTTGGTCCTTCCTTTCGATACGTCCCCGAGATCATTGGCCACGATGAGGTCCAGGCCGTGCTCCTCCAGGCGCCGGCGGGCGCGCAGCAACAGCTCATCCTCGGACAGGCCGACCTCCGCCTTGAACCCCACCAGGAACCTGGCGCCGGGGCGCAGGGCGGGAAGCACCTTCGGAACGGGCGTCAGCTTGATCTCCAGGGCTTCCAGGCTGGAGGATACCTTCCCCTCGGACGGCGCGGGGGCATAGTCGGACAGGGCGGCGGGAACGATCACGACGTCCCTCTCGCCAACCATGTCCAGCAGGTCGGCCACGCGCCTGAACTCCCGCTTCGTGACGAACGACGGCACCGGGTAGGACATGCGGCCGCTCAACAGCTCCACGTCGGCACCGCGCAGCCAGGCCGCCACCGCCAGCTGCACGGCCGTCTCTCCGGTGGAGCGGTTGGTGATGACCCGGACATCGTCGATCGGCTCCTCGGACGCGCCGCCGATGACCAGGACCCTCCTGCCCGCCAGGTCCATGGGCCCCAGCCGCCGTATGGTCGAGGCGACGATCTCCTCCACCGGGGCGACCTTGGCCTTCTTCTCCTCCATCCGGGGGCCTATGAACTCCACGCCCATGTCGCGCAGGGAGTCCATGTTCTTCCTCACCGCGGGATGGTTCAACATGGAGGCATGCATGGCCGGCGCCACCAGCACCGGTATGCCGCCGCCAATGGCCACCGTGGCCATGGTCGTCACCGCCGTATCGTCGATCCCCAGCGCCATCTTGGACAGCGTGTTGGCGGTGCAGGGCGAGATGAGCAACAGGTCGGCATGGTCATCGTAGCCGCCCAGCAGGTCCACGTGCTGCGTCCGGCCGTCCAGCGCGGTGATGACCTCGTGGCCGGTGGCGAAATGCATGGCGTCAGGGGTGACGAGCCTCATCGCTTCAGGCGACATGACCGCCTGCACATCAGCGCCGTGGCGGATCAGCTCGCGGGCCAGTTCGAAGCACTCTACTGCGGCGATGCTGCCCGTTATGCCCAGCACGATGCGCTTTCCTTCAAGGAGCCTGCTCTTGGCCGAGCGGATGCCCTCCGAGGGATGCATGAGGGCGCATTCCCGGCGCGGTTCTTAACCTTATGCCGCCGTCACATCCTGGCAATGATGTTCCACACATCTTCCGCCACTTGCTCCAGCGGTCGTGCGGCGTCGATGATCACGTAACCGTCCTTCTCGGCCAGCCGGCGGTACTCCTCGTCCACGCTGCGCAGGAAGTCCAGCTTCTCGAACTTCTCCCGGCCGGGGCGGGAGCCCAGGCGCTCCATGGCCAGTTCGGGGTCCAGCAGCAAGAGGAACGTGACGTCCGGCCGCAGGGTGAAGGGGGCGTTGACCGACCGAAGCCATTCCCGCGCCGGCTCGCCGAGGTGCGGCCGTAGCGTCACGGCCTGGTACGCCAGGGTGCTGCCGACGTACCGGTCGCAGACGACGTTCTTTCCCTCGTTCAGCCACTTATCGATCTGGGCGGTATGCTCGGCCCGGTCGGCCACGTACAGCAGGGTCTCGGTGAACGGGCTGGCCGCTTCCTTGTTGCCTCGCCGCACCATGTCGCCGATCCAGCTCTCGGTCGGCTCCGCCGTCAGCACGGACGGTCTGCCGGCCGCCATCATGCGCTCGTGCATCGTTCGGGCCACGGTGCTCTTGCCCGAACCGTCGATGCCTTCGAACACCAGGAACCGGCCCCGGGCGGCCACCTCGGTGGCCGCGGCCGCCGACGTCAACGGCGCAGAGACCGCGATGCTCATTGCCCATCCGTCCCGATCAGGGTGGCGCAGAACGAGCAGCTCTTGCCATCGTCCTTGACCTTCATGCCCCCGAGGTCCTTGGCCAGCCGGCGCTTCAGCTGAAGATAGCTCAGCACCAGGTCCTTGGCGGCGCGGACCTCGTCGACCCGGCGGACCGAGGTGTTGTGCGGCGAGGCCTTTACCACCTCCGGGTCCTCCTCCGCTATGCGGAGGATGTTGTCGGCGAAACGGTCCAGCGTCTCCTTGGTCTCCGTCTCGGTGGGCTCGATCATCAGCGCTTCCTCCACCAGGGCGGGGAAGTACACGGTGGGGGCCATAGACCCATGGTCCAGCAGCCGCTTGGCTATGTCCATGGCCGTTATGCCCCTCTCGTCCTTGAGCCTCTTGGCCGACACCACGAACTCGTGCTTGCGCAGCTCCTCGAACGGCATGTCGTACGTCGGCACGAGCCGTTTCCGCAGGTAGTTGGAATTGAGCACCGCCCGTTCCGAGGCGGCCCGCAGTCCGTCCGAGCCGCAGCGGAGGATATAGGCGTAGGCGCGCACCAGCACGGCGAAGTTTCCGTGGAACGATCGCACCTTGCCGATGCTCCTCGGTCCCTCGACCAGACGGTACAGGCCATCCTCCAGGACGATGCGGGGCGACGGCAGGAAGGGTTCCAGGAACGCCTTCACGCCCACCGGTCCGGCGCCCGGTCCGCCGCCGCCGTGGGGGGGTGGCGAACGTCTTGTGGAGATTGAAGTGCATGAGGTCGAAGTCCATGACGCCCGGGTTCGTCCGTCCCATCACGGCGTTGAGGTTGGCGCCGTCGTAGTACAGCAGGCCCCCGGCGCCGTGGACCGTCTCGGCCATCTTGAGGATGTCCCGCTCGAAGATCCCCAGGGTGTTGGGGTTGGTCAGCATCAACGCCGCCGTCCGGGGCGAAACGGCGGCCTCCAGCGCCTTGATGTCGACGCGGCCGTTCTCATCGGACGGTATCTCGATGACGTCGAAGCCGGCCATGGCCGCCGAGGCGGGATTGGTGCCGTGGGCGGTGTCAGGAACGATGACCTCGGTGCGGTCCTCTTCCATGCTGTCGTGGTAGGCCTTGACGATCAGCATGCCCGTCAGTTCCCCGTGGGCCCCGGCGGCCGGCTGCAGGCTGACCGCGTCCATTCCCGAGATGGCGGCCAATGATCGCTCCAGCTCGTACATCAGGCGGAGGCTGCCCTGCACCCCGTCCTCGTCCTCGTAGGGGTGCACGTCCGCCACGGTGGGAAGGGAGGACAGGACGTCGGCATACTTGGGGTTGTACTTCATGGTGCAGCTGCCCAGGGGATAGAGCCCATTGTCCACCCCGTAGTTCATCTGGGACAGGTTGGTGTAGTGCCGCACCACCTCGTTCTCTTCCAGGTTGGGTATGTCCAGCGACGCGCGCCTGAGCCCCTCGGGTATATCGTACTCTTCCACTGGCGGCAGGGAGAAGTCGCTCCTGCCCTTCATCTCCTGTATGAGCCGGAGGTCGTATCGGGCCTGGCGATAGCTCATTCCATCACCTCCATGGCCGCGACCAGTTTCTCTATGTCCCGGTCGGTCGTCATCTCGGTGGCGGCGAACAGCATGCAATCGCCCATCTCCGGCACGTGCCTGGCCAGCGGGATGCCGCCTATGATGCCCTTGCGCAGCAGCACCTTGGACAGCTTCTCCGGCTTGATGGGCGGACGGGCCGGCAGCTCGTTGAAGAACGGGGCGTCCAGCACCGGGCACTCCACCCCCTTGACGGACGCCAGGGCGTCCCTGAGCTTCCTGGCCCGGGCCATGTTGGTCTGGGCGACGCTTCGGAGGCCATCGCGGCCCACGACCGCGAGGTAAGCGGCGGCCGCCACTGCCATGAGCGCCTCGTTGGTGCAGATGTTGGACGTGGCCTTCGACCTTCGAATATGTTGCTCCCGGGTCTGCAGCGTCAGGCAGAAGGCCCTCTTGCCCTCGGCGTCCTTGGTGAGGCCCACCACCCTGCCCGGCATCTTGCGGACCAGCTCCTGCCGGCACCCGAACAGGCCGAGCAGCGGACCTCCGAAGTTCATCGGCGAGCCTAACGATTGTCCCTCGCCGATGACGATGTCCGCGCCGTAGTCGCCCGGGGCCTTGAGCAGCCCGAGGGATATGGGGTCCACGCCGACCACCAGGAGGGCGTCACCGATGGCCGCCTTAAACTCCGTGGCCTGACGGTCCAGCACGCCCAGGAAGTTCGGCACCTCGAGGTACACGCCGCTCACGTCGCCATCGGCCTTGCGCCTCAGGTCGTCCAGGTCCGCCTCCCCGGTCCTGGGGTCGAACGCGTACTCGACGATCTCCATGCCGGCCCCGCCGACGTAGTTGCGCAGCGCGCTCCGCTTGTCGCAGCTGATGACCTGCGGTATCAGGAACTTCTTGCGCCCGTTCACCCGATGGCACATGGCGGCCGCCTCCCCCAGGGCGGTGGCCGCGTCGTAGTTGGACGAGTTGACGGCCTCCATGCCGGTCAGCTCGGCGATGTAGCTCTGATACTCGAAGAGCGTCTGCAGCATTCCCTGGCTGATCTCCGCCTGGTAGGGCGTGTAGGAGGTGACGAACTCGGAACGGGAGACGATCGCCTTGACCGCCGAGGGGATGAAGCGATGGTACACCCCTCCGCCCATGAAGCACGGATGATCGTAGGCGGTCAGGTTGACGGACAGCATCTCGGAGATCGCGCCTATGACCTCCATCTCCGACATTCCCGGCGGTAGCTCGATGCCGTCGGTCCTGACCGAGGGCGGTATGTCCGAGAAAAGCTCATCAACGCTGTCGATCCCCAGGCTCTTCAGCATCCTCTCGTCCGTCATGTTCCTCAGCAACTACAGTGCAAAGAGGCTATTTATGCTAACGGAAAATGCAAGCGACCATCATCGTACCGCCCGCCGTCGCTCCTCCAGCAGGTTTGCGAACGCCGGCAGGGACTCGACGTCCTTGATGTCCTTCTTGCCGAGCACGGCCATCTTCATTCGGATGCCGTCGTCGTAGGGAACGTCGCACGAGCGAAGCGCGTTCCGCAGCAGCTCTGCCAGCTGGCCCCCCTTTCGGTCCCAGTCGGTCAGGATGACGGCGCTCCGCCTCCGCGACGCCAGCTCCTCGGCCACTCCCAGGATGCCCCGGGCGTCCTGCACCTGCACGATCTCGCCGCTCACGCCCAGTCGCTCGAGCGCGCACCGGTCCTTCCTTCCTTCGACCAAAATCACGCTCTCGCGGGCGAGCTCGCGCAGCTCCTCCATGATGGCCTCGAACTCCTCCAGCATCTCACCGGGGTCGCGCACTCGCTCCCTCCAGCCTCTTGCGGACCTCCTCCGCTTCCAGGGGAACGAAGAGCGTCTTATGCCGCTCGGTGGCGCCATGGGCGATCTCCACCCTCTCGCCGAGAGCGTTCTGGAAGAGCTCGCACACCGCCCGGTTGGCCCTTCCCTCGGAGGGCACCGCCCTCACCTTGACGACCAGCCGGCGCCGCCACTCGTCCACCGCGCCAATGGACATGTCCTTGGCGTTCGGCGTCACCATTATGTCGATCTCCGTCCCGTTCTTGACGGTCCGCAGAACGGCCGAGAGGTCCATGCCCTCCCATCCCTTCCCTGGAATGAATATCTTGCCCTGCCCCTGTTTTTTCCAGAGCATCTTCCGGGATACGCTCAAATACGCCCCTCTGATTTCCCTAAACCATGTCCCCTCCCGTCGAGGCCTTCGAGTACGATGATCTCACCGAGGTCTACCGGAAGGAACAGAGGACCAAGAACATCACCGAGGTCCGCAAGGACCTGTATGTGGTGATAAGGCAGAGGCTGAGCGAGCTCCGGCGGGACCTGGAGCGGGAGTTCGCGCTGGACCAGTTCTCCACCCGAGCAAAGCTGGCGGCCAACCAGCTCACCAAGTTCCAGGAGAAGGCCAACCAGGTGTTCGAGTTCCGCATGGAGAAGCTCCAGGCCATGGCCCTGCGGGCCGCCCTGGGAAATCGGGTGGACACCGGTCGGCTCACCTCCGAGGAGGCGGACATCTTCGAGCGGGTGTCCTCGTTGCTGAGGGAGCGTCACGCCGCCCTGTTGGAGATAGGATCGCCGGGGACTGCCTCTTCCAGTGCTTCAGGGGCCGAGCCGCCGGGGCGCCTGGCAGAAGAGCCCGTGGCGCGCGAGGAAACCATCCCCGAGCCAGCGCCGGCGGCTCCCGTCGACGACCTGCCGGAGTACGCGCCGGACTACGCCGCTGACCTGGAGGAGGCCGACCTGGACGACGAGGACGTGCACGACGGCCCTGAGGAGGCCCCGCCCGGCCCCCCCGCAATCGCCGCCGGAGGCGCCGGCCGTTGAGGCATTGCCGGACATCACGGTCCTGCGCATCCTGGAGGACCTCCCGCCGTTCGCCGGCCCCGGACGGGACTACCGGCTCAAGAAGGAGGACGTGGTGTGCCTCCCTCCGGCCATCGCCAAGGCGCTGGTCGCCAGCAAGAAGGCGGCCGTTGTCCAGATAGCCAGGCTCTAGAGAAGGATCGAACGAACGTCGTCGGGGTCCATCATGCAGTCCACGGCGTCCTCGCCGCAGCACAGCGTCCTCGCGACCGTTCTTCTCGCCAGCTCGGGCGTGTTGTTGTTCTTGCTGATATGGGCCAGAAAGATCCTGCGACCTTCGCGGGAGGTGCTCCACAGTGCCCTGGCGCAGTCGACGTTGCTCAGATGCCCGCGCTCGGAGCGTATCTCGTTCTTGAGCATCGGGGGGTACGGCCCGTGGATGAGCATGTTGAGGTCATGGTTCGACTCGATCATGGCCAGGTCGACCTCCCGGAGGGCCCCGAACACATGGCCGTTCACCACCCCCAGGTCGGTGGCCAGTAGCATGCTGCGGCCTTCGCAGGTGATGTGAAAGGCGTTGGGCTCGGCGGCGTTATGGGAGATCGGCAGCGGTCGTACCGTCAGCGGGCCCACGGAGAACGGCTCCATCGTTCTGAAGATCACGCTGCTGTCCACCGCCCCGATGTTGGAACAGATCAGGGTGTTCTCGTTGGCGTAGATGGGCACCTTGTATCGTCTGGAGAGAATGCCTGCTCCCTTGACGTGGTCGGAATGCTCGTGCGTGAGAAGAATGCCGCAGAGCTCCTCCGGCCCGACGCCCGCGCGGCTCATCAGCGTGGTGATCCGCTTGCCTGACAGCCCCGCGTCTAGCATGATCGCGGTGTCGTCGCAGCGAACGATGGTACAGTTGCCGTCACTGCCGCTGGCAAGCACGTGGACCTCAAGCCCGCTCAGATGGCATCCCGTCCACACAATCCCCCCGCCATTGAAATAAGTAGCGCCTCACCTCCACATGACGGAAGGCTTCTCGCACCCGGCCTGAAGGGTGCGGCATAGGGACCACATGATGTCCTGCCGCGATATGATACCGATGAGCCTGCCGTCGTCGTCGATGACCGGGAGGCGGTTGACCTCGAACCGGACCATGGTCTCCAGCGCCTTCTCTGCCTCGTCGTCGCCGTTGATGGCGATCACCTCGTCGTTCATGATGTCGCCGACCTTCACGTCGCCCACCTCGCTGAACCGCCGGCACACCTCCTCGTTCCTCACGATGCGCTCGTACGGCAGGGCGAGGAACGACAGCGACCGGCAGCCCACCTCGTGGCCCACCTTCCTCATGGCCTCCTCCAGGATGTCACTCTCCGACAGCACCCCGACCAGCCTGCCCTCCCGGTCCATGACCGGCGCTCCCGACACCTTCCGGCGAGCCATGGTCACCGTGGCCTCTCGCAGCGTCATGTCCTCCTCCAACGTGACCACCGGGGCGGTCATCATCTCCCTCGCTAGCGTCATGCCGCTCATTCTGTTCGCGCACGCTAATAATCGTTCTCCCGCCTCATGGACTGGAGGCGGCAGAGAGCGGACACGAAAGGCTTATGTACATCAACTTTCTTTAGCGGCCTGAAAGGGGCCCGTAGCTCAGCTAGGTAGAGCAATCGGCTCTTAACCGATGGGCCGAGGGTTCGAATCCCTCCGGGCCCGCTCCTTTCCATTTTCTATCATCTATTCGGGGCCGTGCCACCGCTCCATGTGTCGAGCGTGCGTGGCCAGGTACGCTCCAGGACGAAAGTGCGCGTCATAGAACTCCAGGTCCAGATGGTGGGCCTGCAGGTACACCTGCGTCCACATCGTAGGCACGGTGGCCGGGAACCGGCCGAAGCGGTCCAGGACATACTGGGCCATGGTGCTCACGCAGTCGATGAACCGTTCGTCATGGCGCCGCGCCGACCCCCGCACCCTGGCGCTGTCTTTCCACGCGCCTGGCGTCGATGCATTGAAAGGGCCGCCGGGGCCGAACTTGCGCTCCACCACGTGCTCGACCGCCGCCCGCATGTCAGGGAAGTGTGGAGGAGCGTGCCCTTCGAACACGCCCGGGAGGCCGGTGGGATTGGGGACCGGCCACCGCTCGTCGGTGTCGTAGCGGAACCTTAGCCCCGGCACCTCGGGGTCGCCGCTGGCCCCCAGCACGCTGAGCGGATTGAGACCGTCGAACATCCAGCCCCCCAGGCCCATGGCCTGCAGCATCAGCATGCCGGCGAAGCAGGCGGTGGACACCTCGGCCGCGCACTCCCCCACTACCTGCTGCTCCAGCACGGACAGCGGATATACTCGCCCCGGCGCCACCAGATCATCGAACCTCTCCAGGCCCGGGACGGCCTGGCCGTTGATGTCGTCCTCGATCCCGAATCCGTTCTGGACGAGGTAGCAGAGGGCCAACAGCATGTGCTGGGCGGCGTCGGCCACCGGGATGATCAGCAGGCTGCCCGGGCGGTTGACGCACCAATGGTTGTGCGGCTCCACGTGCTCGTCGCGGGGCGGGAGGTGCATCCGGCGGTCGGACAGCCGCACCATCCGTTCGTCCTGCTCCTTCAGGTACCGCGATGGCCCCTGGTCAAGCACGGCCTCCTCGGGACCGTCCCGGCCCGGGAGGAGGTACGTCCCGCTGTCGTCGGTGAAGAAGACCTCGCTGGTGTGGAAGCCTGCGGCCGACGGGAACGTCCTCCCCCATGCCGAACCGGCGTAGTTGGGGAGGTCGGGGGCGTAGCGGGCGTTGAACGGGATGGCGTAGTGCCACCCCGTGGTGCCGGACACCGCGGTCAGCACCACGCCGCGTTCCAGGGTCGACAGGGGCATCGGCCCGCTCCTGGAGGTGTAGGACAGCTCGCCGGAGGGGATGGACGCGCCGAGGGAGAAGCGTCGGGCCCGGCGGCCCGCCAGCGCCTCCAGGAGGGAGAAGGTCGACAGGTCGCTCAGGCCTGGTGGCTCGTTCGGCTCCATGGCAGGACCGTTCGAGCCCGGCGTTATTAAACGTCATGCTACCAAACTTTTTTGTCCCCGCTCATGCTCCCATCGTCCACTGGGAGAAACATGCGATATCTGTATTTCATCGGCACCGCGGGGAGCGGGAAGAGCACCCTGGTACAGGCGTTCAAGGAATGGCTCGACATCCAAGGCATCGACTCGGTCCTGGTCAACCTCGATCCGGGAGCGGACTTCATCCCCTATCAGGCGGACGTCGACATCCGGGACTGGATCAACCTGGCCGATGTGATGCGCGACCACCTGTTGGGCCCCAACGGGGCGCAGGTGGTGGCCGCCGACCTCATGGCGCTGAACCACCGCGAATGGACCGACGTGGTAAAGGAGTTCCGCGCCGACTACTGCCTTATCGACACGCCAGGCCAGATGGAGCTCTTCACGTTCCGTCCGTCCACCAACGCCATCATCGAGGAGCTGGGCGTGGAGGACAGTTTCCTCATCTTCCTCTCCGATCCATCCCTTGCGAGGACGCCCAACGGCTTCGTGTCCGACCTCATGCTGAGCGGCATCACCCAGTTCCGGTTCGGCCTGCCCATCATGAACGTCATCTCCAAGGCGGACATCCTCAAGGAGGAGGACCTCGAGGAGATGCGGGAATGGTCGCGCGACCCCTACGCGCTCTACAATGCCATTACCGAGAAGGAGATGACCGGCCAGTCGGTCATGAGCATCGAGCTTTTCAAGGCCATGGAGACCGTGGGCATGTACAAGGAGATGTACCCGGTATCGGCCGAGGAAGGCACTGGAATGGAGGACATTTACTCCATAGTGCAGATGTATTTCGAGGGCGGCGAGGATATCGGCAGGAACGCCTAGAGCATGCTCTCCAGGCTCGTTTCCTGAGCCTCGGCGCTCATCGAGAGAACGACCCGCGGGCGCTCCCCCTCGACGAACACGGTCCCGGAGCGGAGCGTGCTGACGTAGAGCGTGACCTCCCTGCCCCGGACGTCCACCACCCTCACCTCCTCGCGCAGCACGCCCAACGCCTTGAGCTGCCTGATCCGGCGGAACACGAGGGCCACCGGCACCCCGGTGGCCGCAGCTATCTGCATGGCCGTCCTCGGCCGGCCAAGGGTCGCCTGGACAACGCGGGCCGAGGCCTCATCGATCCTGGCGGGGGTCAAGCTCATGAAGGGCATGTGTCAATGGACGATGGCGATTATATATAATGCGTGAGCTAATAATGATCGCTGCTGATTATTAGAAGAGATAAATTAAAGAAATTAGAAGAAAAGGGGACGAAGGGTTTCAGGCGAACATCACGCCGCTCTCCACGATCTTGGTGGCCTCGTTGTCTAGGACCTTGACGATGGCCCTCTCGAAGTCAAGCATGGAGACCCTGTCGCGGTTGTCGCGGATGGCGAACATGCCGGCCTCGGTACAGATGGCCTTGATGTCCGCGCCGGTGGCGCCATCGGCCTTCATGGCGAGGTCGGCGAGAACGATGTCCTCGTCGATGCTCATCTTCTTGGTGTGGATCTTGAGGATCTCCAGCCGGCCCTCGTAGCCGGGGACGGGGATCTCGATGATCCGGTCGAACCTTCCGGGCCGCAGGAGGGCGTCGTCCAGTATGTCAGGGCGGTTGGTGGCCCCGATGATCTTCACCTCCCCTATGGGGTTGAAACCATCCAGCTCGGACAGCAGCTGCATGAGGGTCCTCTGGACCTCCCGGTCCCCTGAGGTGGCGACCTCCAGCCTCTTGGCGCCGATGGAATCGAGCTCGTCGATGAACACGATGCTGGGCGCCTTCTCCTTGGCCAGCTCGAACAGCTCCCGCACCAGGCGCGCCCCCTCGCCGATGTACTTCTGGACCAGCTCGGAGCCCACGAAGCGGATGAAGGTGGCGTTGGTCTGGTGGGCGACGGCCTTGGCCAGCAGGGTCTTGCCGGTTCCAGGCGGCCCGACCAGGAGGACCCCCTTGGGAGGCTCTATGCCCACCTTCTTGTACAGGTCGGGCTTGAGCAGTGGGTCCTCCACGGCCTCCCTGACCTCCAGGATCTGCTCCTCCAGCCCGCCGATCTGGTCATAGGAAATGCTCGGCTTCTCGATGATCTCCGCCCCCACCACGATGGGGTCCAGGGAGGGAGGCAGTACGCCCATGACGGCCAGGGTCTGCTTGTTCAGCGCGACCCTCGAACCCACGATGAGGTCCTCCATGGGAACGTACTCGGAAGTGGATACGATGAAATCGGGACCGGTGGAGGACTTGACGATCACCCGACCGTCGGCCAGCACGTCCTTTATGGCGCCGATGATCAAAGGAGGTGACTTGAGGCGCTCCATCTCGGCCCGCATGCGCTTGAGCTCCTTCTGCAGTCGGAAGAGCTCGCTCTCGACATAGCGCTTCTCCCCCTCTACCCTCCTTATCTCTTCCAGGAGCTCTCCGTTGCGCCTTTCCAGGACCTCGACCTTGTCCTTCATCTCGGATACGAGCTCTTCCAACTGGGGTTCCTTCAATGGCTCACCTCGGCGACGATTACAATAAGGGCTGAGCTATAAGACCGTTTCGCAGGACCAGATGCCTGGAACGGTACTGGCCAGGCCACCTCTCCCCCCGTGTGTGTGCTATGCCCGGCCCCCTTATTTTTGATATATCATATGTCCTCAAGCATTATTATTCCTGCGCCTAACCCTTCTGCGAGGTGAGAAGAAAAAAGGGGCGATGGGGACCGCGACGGCCCGGCAAATAGCAATGCCCTTAAATCGTGGTATCGGCTTTGTTAGCCGACAGGAAATGATTTGCGAGATGTGTGGCAAGGAGTCCGACTTTATTCGGACCATATTCCTAGAGGGTGCCCAGCTCAAGGTTTGCAAGGAGTGCTCCCGGTTCGGCGAAACCTCCGAGGGGAAGAGCGGCTCCAAGAAGGGAAAGGGAGGGGCAGCTCCCACGCCGGCGGTGGTCGCGGAAAGGCTGCAGGCCCGCGAGAGGAGGATGCGCTCCCGGGACGTCTTCCAGGAAGAGACGGTCATCGATCTGGTGCCCGACTATGACAAGGTGATACGGGATGCCAGGATGGCCCGTAACATGAAGCAGGACGAGCTCGCGTCCAAGGTCAACGAGAGGAGCAGCGTGATCGCCCAGCTCGAGAACGGGACCATGAGGCCCAGCGACCAGCTCATCAAGAAGCTGGAGAGGGAGCTCAACATCAAGCTCACCGAGAAGGTGACCCTGGTGAAGCCGGAGTCTTCCAGGGGCGGCAGGAACGTGCTGACGCTGGGAGACCTCATCAAGAAGGAGAAGTGATCAGCGGGATAGGACCTCGTCCCTCACCGGGCCGACGAGATCGGAGATGTCCAACCCGAGGTCGTTGGCCACCACCAGGGCGGCCACCTCGACATCGACCCCCAGGCGCTCCTGGGTCCTGTTGATGCGCCCCACGGCCTCTCTCTTCTTGAGGCCGCCCTGGGAGGTGATGAGGCCCACCAGCTGGGCGAACAGGCTGACCTCCTCCTTCTCTCCCACCAGCACCTCGCGGCTGGGCCTGAAGGAGAGGGGGGCCTCGACGTCCTTGTAATCGAACGAGGGGCTGAGGTACATGTCGGTGCGGACCAGCAGCCCCTGTCTGATGGCCAGCTCCATGAGCCTCTGGGCCTCTTGAGGGGTGAACCATCGGAAGTCCAACGAGACCGCGAACTGGAACTCCGCCTCCGTAAGGACGTTCTTTCCCTTTCGCTTGTATAGCACCGCCAAGCAGGTCTTTAGCTCTCCCATGTGGTTCCTCCGAACGACCCTTTCGATATTTTAATCTCCCTCATGCCGCTAGGCTCGGCATCGAAGCCGAGGTCCCGCCGCCCATCGCGAGTCTATGAGGCCAGTCCCTTCATTTTCCACGACGGGAATTCCTGGGGAAGGGTATGCGCTCACTAAACTTATATAGAAGAACAAACATTCATCGGAAGCTTAGCTAGATAGGATACTAGCTGGATATGATTTGACATTGGAGGTAAATACATGGGAATGGGAAACACACCTATACTCATCCTGAAGGAAGGCACCAAGAGGGATAAGGGTAAGGACGCGCAGTACAACAACATCCAGGCCGCCAAGGCCATCGCTGACGCGGTCCGCAGCACCCTCGGGCCCCGCGGAATGGACAAGATGCTGGTAGACTCCCTCGGCGATGTTGTCATCACCAACGACGGCGTCACCATCCTGAAGGAGATCGATGTCGACCACCCCGCCGCCAAGATGCTGGTGGAGGTCGCCAAGACGCAGGACGAGCAGGCCGGTGACGGGACCACCAGCGCGGTCATCCTGGCCGGGGAGCTGTTGAAGAAGGCCATCGACCTCATCGAGTCCAACATCCACCCCACCATCATTGCCGGTGGCTACAGGCTCGCCGCCGCCAAGGCCCAGGAGGTCCTGGACTCGGTTTCCACCCCTGTGAGCATCGATGACAAGGAGTCCCTCAAGCTCATCGCCAGCACCTCCATGATCTCCAAGTCCGTCAGCGGATCGCGCCAGAGCCTGGCCGATCTGACCGTGGATGCCATCACCGCCATCGCCGAGAAGGACGGCGACAAGTGGAATGTCGACATGGACAACATCCAGATCGTCAAGAAGACTGGCGGTTCCATGGACAACACCGAGTTCATCCAGGGCGTCATCATCGACAAGGAGCCCGTGCACCCGGCCATGCCCAAGAGGATCGAGAACGCCAAGATCGCCCTGATCGATGCGGCCGTCGAGGTCCAGAAGACCGAGATCGACGCCAAGATCGAGATCACCGACCCCTCCCAGATGGCTGCCTTCCTGGCCGAGGAGGAGAACATGCTGCGCAAGATGGTCGAGACCATCAAGGCCTCCGGCGCCAACGCGGTGTTCGTGCAGAAGGGCATCGACGACCTGGCCCAGCACTTCCTTGCCAAGGAGGGCCTGTTCGCGGTCCGCCGTGTCAAGAAGTCCGACATGCTGAAGCTCGCCAAGGCCACCGGCGCCACCGTGGTGACCAAGATCGAGGAGCTGACCGCCGAGGAGCTGGGCGAGGCCGCTCTGCTGGAGGTCCGCAAGCTCGGAGAGGATGAGCTCACATTCATCACCGGCTGCAAGAACCCGAGGCCGTCTCCCTCCTTCTGAGGGGAGGCACCGAGCACGTCATCGACGAGGTGGAGCGCTCCCTGGACGACGCCATGTCCGTCGTGGCCGTCGCCATCGAGGACGGCAGGATGGCCACCGGCGGCGGATCCACCGCCTCGGAGATCGCCCTCCGCCTCCGCGAGTACGCTGCCACCGTGGGCGGCCGCGAGCAGATCGCCATCGATGCCTACGCCAGCGCCATGGAGGTCATCCCCACCGCTCTGGCGGAGAACGCTGGTCTGGACCCCATCGACGTCCTCATCAACCTGAGGAAGGCCCACAAGGACGGCAAGATCAACGCCGGCCTGAACGTCTACACCGGCAAGATCGTCGACATGAAGGCCGAGAACGTCGTGGAGCCCATCAGGGTCGGCCGCCAGGCCATCAACTCCGCCACCGATGCGGCGGTCATGATCCTCCGCATCGACGACGTCATCGCGGCTCGGGCCGGCGCGGGCGGTGGCCCCGGGGCCGG
>LJKK01000143.1 GCA_001421185.1 Methanomassiliicoccales archaeon RumEn M1 | reverse complement strand
AGCATCGTCTGGCATGGTGTTTCACCAAGCCGACGTGCGAGCGCACGTCGGAAAAAGCTATGCCAGACACTTTTCCTCCCTTTACTCAACACAGCAGAGCGTACCAACTTATTTTTATGGGATACAGATGCAGTATGGATGAGCGGCAGGAACTGCCCTGAGGATGTTGAAACGTTCAACGTCGAGATCGACGATGTCCGCTTCATGCTGATCGACCCGCCCCGTGACATCTTCTCCAAGCGTAAGTATGTGTACATGGGGCAGTCGGTGGTGGGGCGTCTGCTCGAGCATTTCATGCAGGAGAAGGGGTTGGCCAAGAGGAGGCACAAGCTGGTCCTCCTGATGCCGCCGGAGAAGATAACGCCCAACCTCTCGCAGGAGCTCGAGGCGGCGCTGGACCGCTTCGCCGCCACCAAGATACAGGACAATCGGAACGAGATGGCGGCGATACGTCGACGAGGGATCCTTCAGATCCCCTACGCCCTCATCTTCCTGGGCACATCGATCGGTTTCGCTCTGCTGCTGGGCAGCGAGATCATCACGAACCTGCCCCCGGTGATGGCCAACGTGCTGAGCGAGGGGCTGTTCATCGTAGGATGGGTGGCCATGTGGGGCCCCCTGGACACCTTGCTGTTCGGACGCTTCCCGCTCATGGCCGAGAACCGGGCCCTTGAAGCGCTGGAGAGGATGACCATAGAGATCAGACCTCGTCAGAGCGAATGAACCGACGCCGATACTGAAAAGGAAAGGTTCGGGGCGAAACGCCCCGAAGATGTTTCGGGGCCTCAGCAGCTCTTCTTTTCCGCCCACCACTTGTCGAGGACCTTCTCCAGCGTGACGTCCCCGATCTCCTCCATCTCGTAGCCGGCGCGGATGATGGGCTTGCTGGTCCTGACCAGCCGCTTGATGTCGATCGGGGTGCCGGTGACCACGACATCGCAGTCGGACCGCTCGATGGTCTCCTGCAGGGATGCGATCTGCTCGTCGGAGTATCCCATCGCCGGCAGGACCTTGGTGAGGTGAGGGTATATCTTGAACGTCTCGGCAATGGAGCCGACCGCATACGGGCGCGGGTCGATGATGGTCGCTCCAGCCTGCTCGGCCGCGATCAGGCCCGCCCCGTAGGCCATGCCGCCGTGCGTCACGGTGGGGCCGTCCTCCACCACCAGCACCTTCTTGCCAGCCAACTTCTCCGGCTCCTCCAGGATGATGGGCGAGTTGGCCTCGATCACCTGGGCCGTCGGGTTGAGCGCCCGCACGTTGGCCTTCACCGACTCGATGTTGGCGCGGTCGGCGGTCTGCACCTTGCCGATTATTATCACATCGGCCATGCGCACGTTGGTCTCACCGGGATGGTACAGCAACTCATGCCCAGGGCGGTGGGGGTCGGCGATCACGATGTGCAGGTCGCTGCGATAGAACGGGAAGTCGTTGTTACCGCCGTCCCACACCACGACATCGGCCTCCGCCTCGGCCTGGCGCAGGATCTTCTCGTAATCCACGCCGGCGTAGACGACTATGCCCCTGTCGATCAGCGGCTCGTACTCCTCCCTCTCCTCGATGGTGGTCTTGTGAATTTCCAGATCATCAAGGCTGGCATATCTCTGCACGGTCTGCTTCACCAGGTCACCGTACGGCATCGGATGGCGGACGGCGACCACGCGCAGCCCCTTCTTCTTCAGCAAGGCACATACCTTCCTGGTCGTGGGGCTCTTACCCGAACCGGTTCTGACGGCGCCGATGCTGACCACCGGCACCGAGGATTCGAGCACGATGTGGCGGTTGCCCATTAGGACGAAGTCCGCACCGGCCGCCAGCACCTTGGAGGCGGCATCCATTACATGCTGGTTCGTAACGTCGGAGTAGGCGAACACCACCTGGTCCACGCCGTTCTCCCGCACCACCCTCTCCAGCTCCTCCTCGGCCACGATCGGTATGCCCTCCGGATAGCCCTCGCCGGCCAGCTCCGGAGGGTACCGGCGGCCGTCGATGTTGGGTATCTGGGTGGCGGTGAAGGCCACCACCTCATAATCGGGATTCCCGCGGTAGTAAGTGTTGAAGTTATGGAAGTCTCGCCCCGCTGCGCCCATGATGACTGTCTTCAAACGTGCCATGATACACTCCGGGGGCAGGAGCATCTCCCAGGTTTATTACATTCACGGCCGGAAAGCATCATAAATCGATGAGGCCATTCGGTAACATGGCTTATCGCGTTCCCACGGCGGAGGTCCTGTCGGCGGCCGTCGCTGCCGCCATCAAGGACATGAACGTAGTGGGCTCGCAGCGTCGGCTAACCGAGCTTGTGAGAAGCGAGCTGCAACGCATCGACCCCCGGTACGGCGTAACGGAGGAACGGGTGCGCAGGACGGCCATCAATGCCGGGCTCGTGAAGGTCACGGTGGAGAGCCGGGACACCGGAAGGCGGAAGAGGGTGGTCACGTGCCCGGTGTGCGGCTCCCGGCTGAAACGGGTCCGCAATCGAACCATCGCCGGCGGGACGGTGACCATCGGCAAGAAGTGTCCGCTGTGCCCGTTCCGCATGGGAACCACACGCCGGGTGCCAGTGAGATATGAGTTCGCCAACGCCCACCCCCGTCGCTACTCGTTCAAGAGGGACGAGCAAAGGACGCTGTGGTCCGGACCCTGACCGACGGCCGTGCGGATCATAGAGACGCGGACCTGGAACCCCCTGGAAGGATGGATGCTCTGCGAGAGCGAGGGAACCGCAACGGACGGCGCTTACCTGAGCGGTCAGGCCTGCGAGGCCTGCCCCCTTGTTCGATAGGAGCGCCCCGACGTGAGGCCTGATAACATTTATCACTAAATACCCTATTTGTCAGCGGGGTCATTGAAATGAGGCTCTGGCAGTTCGGAAGGTTGAATGGGAACAGCATCAGGATCGACCAGGAGATCGGAGAGCCTCTTGGATTGGTGAACGGGAGCCAGGTGTTCTCCACCATGTTCCGCTACGAGGGAAAGGGATCCACTTCTCATGAAATCGTCCTCTCCACCTTCGGTCCGGAGAACTACCGCCTGCTGTACGAGCTCACCATCTACATGATCGACCAGCCAGGCGCCTGCGCCCAGGCGTCGAAGTTCCTGGCCGACCGCAATGTCGACATCCTCAACTCCGACTCCATGAGCATGATATCGGGCGTGGCCATGGTGTGGAGGATGCTGGTGGACCTCTCCTACTTCGGGGAGCCCGACGACCTGATCGCAGAGTTCAGCTCCACCAAGAGGAACTCGCCCTCCTCCCTGGACAAGGTCGATTCGATCAAGCTGAGCGAGTCGCACATCGCCGACCGGTTCACCAAGGGCTCCACCGCTGGATCCCGGACCGTGAAGACCAAGATGATCAAGCGCAAGAACCGCACACCCTCTCAGATGAGGAGGAACGAGTTCGAGATCCCCGGGGAGTTCATGGCCGAGCTGGGGGACGACGCCGACGGGCGGCCGTTCATGATGGTCGGCGACATGTCGTCCTACGTGCTGAGCATCACGTTGCTCGATCCATCGGTCAGTCTGATCTCGGTGCATATGACGGTCCCGGACAAGCCGGGGGCCATCAACCAGGTGGCCGAGGCCATGGCCCGCTCGAACGTCAATCTGCTGATGCTCCACACCAAGGTGCTCAACTACTACGAGAGCATGTCCCTGGACCTGGTGGCCGACGTCAGCCAGTGCTCCGTCACCCTGGAGGAGCTGCGGGCCCGGATCGAGGTGGCGCTGTCCTCGTTCAAGTCGCCCTCCGAGGTCGGGCCGTTCAAGCCCATCGTCATCTGAGCGGGGCATCGCCCTGCTAACAGATGGCACGCTGGGTATATCTATGAAGGTGCCATTAGAACGAACGCGCCCTCTCCCAGGAGGGCAGGATGCTGTGAATTTCATGGAGGCGTACCAATGAACACCGGCAAGGCTAGCGCGGAACAGGTCTTCGAGATGGGCATACGTGGAGCGAGAACCGCTCTGCAGATGGCCATGGGCGCCCTCGAAGAGGCGGTGGCCAAGCATGGCGAGGGCCATCCGGTGGAATATCCCGAGACGGCCTACGAGCTGCCCGCGGTGTATGCCTGGGACGGGCGCGAGGTGCACCGCCTGTCCGACATCCGCCCCCTGCTGGATGATTATGCATCCCGCCTGCGTGACGAGCCGACGGTGGAGAACGCCCTTACGGCCGGAGAGGCCACCATGATCGCCGCCGAGGTCATCGAGGCGCTCCGCTACATCGAGGACGTGCACCCGTACGAGGGCACCGGCTACTGCGGCTTCATACCTGACAAGCTTCTGCGCGAGCTCGGGGTGGCGCTGGTGGACGACACCATCCCCGGAGTGGCCGTGCTGGTCGGAAAGGCGGCGGACCCGGCGCAACTGGTCAGGATCGTCAGGGACCTGCAGTCCAAGGGCATGCTCATCATCGCGTCGTACGACATCATCGACCAGCTTCGGGACGCGGGCATCAAGATGGGGCTGGGCATGATGCTGTACCCCGTGGGAACGGGAACGCAGATCGTCCACGCGCTGAACTTCGCCATCCGAGGGGCGCTCTCCTTCGGAGGGGTGCAGCGCGGCGACCGCGAGACGCTGAGCGCCTACCTGTCCAAGAGGCCCAAGACCTTCGTACTGCAGTTCGGGCCGCTGGACGACATCATGGCCGGGGCGGGCCTGGCGGCCATACTCAACGGCGCGCCGGTGCTGACCGACCAGGCGGTGGAGGACGTGCCCGACGTGCTGTTGAGCGTCCGACCGGAGAACATGGTCCAGGCGGCCATCGAGGCCCGGGACATCCGCGTTAAGCTCGCTCCAGTGGACATACCGGTGGCCTACGGCCCGGCGTTCGAGGGCGAGACCGTGCGGCGGCCCGATACCTATGTCGAGGCAGGGGGGCGCGGCCAAGACCACTACCTTCGAGCTGCTGCGGCTACGACCGGAGGACGAGGTGGAGGATGGCCGCATCACGCTCATCGGCAAGGACGTGGACGAGATGGACGACGGCTCGTCCACTGCTCTGGCCATCATCGTGGACGTGTACGGCAAGAAGATGGAGGAGGACTTCGAGGGCGTGCTCGAGCGACGCATCCATCAGTTCATCAACTACGCCGAGGGGGCATGGCACACCGGGCAGAGGAACCTCAACTGGATCCGGCTCAGCCGCTCCTCGGTCAAGGCCGGCCTGACGTTCAGGCACTTCGGCGACATACTCATCACCAAGCTCAAGGAGGAGTTCGGAGGCCTGGTGTCGCGCATACAGGTGACGATCGTCACCGACAAGGACGAGGTCCAGAGGCTCCTTCCCGAGGCGATGGAGGTCTACGGCAGAAGGGACGCCCGCCTGGCCGGGCTCACGGACGAGAGCGTGGACACCTGGTATACGTGCAGCCTCTGCATGTCCTTCGCGCCGGACCACATATGCGTCATCACCCCGGAGCGCATGGGGCTGTGCGGGGCGCTCAACTGGCTCGATGCCAAGGCATCGAAGGAGATCGCCCCCACCGGTCCGAACCAGCCCATCGTGAAAGGCGAGTGCATCGACCCCGTCAAGGGGCAGTTCGCCGGCGTAAACGAGGTCGTCTACGAGATGTCCCATCACAAGATCGAGCGCTTCAACGCCTACTCGCTCATGGAGGACCCCATGACCTCCTGCGGCTGCTTCGAGGTCATCGTGGCCATGGCCCCGGACATGCAGTCGGTGGTGGTGGTGAATCGCGAATACCCTGGCATGATACCGCTGGGCATGAAGTTCTCCTCCCTGGCCGGCTCGGTGGGCGGCGGCAAGCAGACCCCGGGGTTCATCGGGGCCGGGCGAAAGTATATAACGAGCAGGAAATTCATCTCTGCTGACGGCGGATTCCTGCGCATCTCCTGGATGCCCAGGGAGCTGAAGGAGAGCATGCGCAAGGCCCTGGACGCAAGGGCCCGGGAGCTGGGCGAGCCGGACTTCGTGGACAAGATCGCCGACGAGACGGTCACCACCGACGCCGAAGGCTGATGGAGTGGATGGCCAAGGTCGACCACCCCGCGCTGCGCATGCCGCCCCTGCTGTCCTGAGAGGAGTTAAGATGGTCGAGGTCCCCGTACCCAAGGAGAAGTGGTCAGGCAAGATAGGAACGGTAGCCGTCGGTGGCACGCCCGCGGAGGGCGGCAGCCGCTCGTCGCAGCTGATGCTGGGCGGCGAGAGCGGCATGCCCTTCCTGTCGTACGAAGGCCTGGGGCACCGGCAGCGTCTGGCCGGGGAGGTCCTCGACTCGACCGACGGCGTCCCGGAGCTTAGCGTGGCGCCGTTCGGCGAGGTCGCGAGCGACCCGGTGGCCTGGGCCCAGCGGTGGAAGGAGCTGGGCGCCGACATGATCTGCCTCAAGCTTCGCTCCCTCGACCCCGAGGGAAGGAACGCTTCGGTCGAGGACGCGGTGGCGACCGTGAAGGACGTCCTGAAGGCCGTCGACCTGCCTCTCATCGTATACGGGGGCGGGAACCAGGAGAAGGACGCCCAGGCCATGGAGGCGGTGAGCAACGCCTGCGCCGGCGAGAGGGTGCTGCTGGCCCATGCCGAGGAGAACGCCTACAAGAGCATCGCGGCCGCGGCCACCGCCAACGGGCACGGGCTCATCGCCTATTCCAACCTCGACGTCAACCTGGCAAAGCAGATGAACATCCTGCTGGCCGACTTCGGGACCAAGCTCGACAACGTGGTCATGGACCCCTTGATGGCCGCCCTGGGGATGGGGCTCGAGTACTCGTACTCCGTGAACGAGCGCATCCGCCTGGCCGCCCTGATGGGGGACCGCATGCTGCGCACTCCCATGTGCTGCGACCTCACCTCGGCCTGGGAGGCCCGGGAGGCGACCGAGGAGAACGCGGCCTGGGGAGACCCCGCCGAGAGGGGGGGCGTGGTGGGAGGCCACGACGGGACTGGCCGCGCTGGTCTCAGGCGCCGACCTACTGATCGTTCGCCACCCGCGCAGCCTGGAGATATTGAAGGACGCCATCACCGAACTGAGGGGTGAGTGAGATGGCCACCGCGATTGAGATCTTCAAGCACCTGCCCAAGAAGAACTGCGGCAAGTGCAACTTCCCGACCTGCCTGGCCTTTGCCATGCAGCTCGCCAACCAGAAGGTGAAGCTGTCCGACTGCCCCCTAGTGAGCGAGGAGGCCAAGGCCAAGCTGGAGGCGTCCTCCGCCCCGCCCATCCGTCTGGTGACCATCGGCGACGGACCGAAGAAGGTCGAGCTGGGCGACGAGACCGAGCTGTACCGGCACGAGAAGAAGTTCTTCCATCCCACCCGCTATTGCATCGTCATCTCCGACCAAGCGGACGATGAGGAAGCGGGATCGAAGCTCAGGCGCATAAGCGAGCTATCGTTCGAGCGGGTGGGGCAGACCCTCGCGATGGACATGGTGGCGGTCAGGGACGATTCGGGCGATGACACGAAGTTCGCGGCCATGGTGTCCCGCGCCTCGGCGGCCGGGCTGCCGATGGTGCTCATGTCCGACCGGCCGGAGGCCCTCCGGAAGGCGGTGAAGGAGACGGGCGTGAAGAGGCCGCTGCTGTACGCCGCCAACGAGGCCAACATCGACGCGATGGCCGCCGCGGCCAAGGAGCTCCAGTGTCCTCTGGCCTTGCGGGCCGGCGACCTCAACGCCTGGCCGATCTGGCCGAGACCGCCAGAAAGGCCGGCGTCGACGATCTGGTGCTCGACCTGGCGCCCCCGAGGGCCAAGGACCTGGTGGAGAGGAACACCATCGTGCGGAAGAACGCCATCAAGAAGACCTTCCGCGGCCTCGGGTACCCGATAATCCTGAACGCCTGCGACGACGAGCGCGCGGTGCTCAAGGCCATGCTGTCCACCATGAAGTATGGCGGCATAGTGCTGCTCGACGATCTTGACCCAGCTCATGCGCTTCCCCTGTTCGTGCTGCGGCAGAACATCTATACCGATCCGCAGGTGCCCATCCAGGTGAAGGCCGGCCTGTATCCGGTCAACGACCCCGGTCCGGACGCTCCGATACTGTTCACCACCAACTTCTCGCTGACGTACTTCACGGTGATGGGCGACATCGACAAGGCCAAGGTCCCGGCCTGGTTGCTGGTCGTCGATACGGAGGGGCTGTCGGTCCTGACGGCGTTCTCGGCCGGGAAGCTGTCGGCCGAGAGCGTGGTGGAGGCGATCGACACCACGAAGGCCAGGGAGAAGAGCACGAAGGGCGTCCTGATCATCCCGGGCATGCTGTCCCGCATGTCGGGCAAGCTGCAGGAGCTCAGCGGCATGAAGGTCTTGGTCGGGCCCAGGGAATCGTCCGGCATACCCAAGCTGCTGAAGAGCGGCCAGGCCTGATCCCGTCCTGGCAGTGGACGGATCGTCCCAGGTCCTCCGACGTGATGCCTTGAGAGCGAGAGCGCTCTCGGTACGAACGGTCAATGGGAACCGGGCGTGGAAGGTCCTGCCAGCCTAAATAAAAAAGGGGAAGGGGAGGAGGTCACTCCTCTTTGCGGATGTGAATGTCCCGGCGGGGCAGGGGAAGCTCGACCCCGTTCCGCCTGAACTCCTCGACGATGCCCTTGCTAAGGTCGCCGTTGACGGTCCAGTAGTCCGAGTTGTTGACCCACGCCCTGAGGTTCAGGTTCACCTTGTCATCATCCAGACCGGTGATCGCCACGGCGGGCGAGGGGTCCTTCAGCACCAGGGGATGGCGCACCATGAGGTCCATGGCGACGGAGATCGCCTTGTCTAGATCGGTGTTGGGACTGACGCTGATCGGAACGCCGACCCTTCTGGTGGGCATGTGGCTGGTGTTGGTGATGGGGCTTCCCCACACGCTCTTGTTGGGGAGGGTGATGTAGGTGTTGTCGGCGGTAATGATCACGGTGGACATCATGCCGATGGAGTCGATCTTGCCGGAGAATCCGTTGACGGTGATCCAGTCATCCTTCTTGAAGGGGCGTATCAATGCCAGCCATACTCCGGCGAAGAAGTTGTTCATCGTGTCCTGGAGGCCGAAGCCGAGTACCAGGCCGACTATGGCGGACATGGCCAGCAGCGCCGACCCCGTTTCGAAGCCCAGGGCGCCGAGGAAGACCAGTATCAGGACCAGGTACAACAGCACCTTCAGCACCCGGGACAGGAAGTCGATCAGCAGTTCCGGCAGGTGCATCCTGAGCATCACCCTCTTCAGGACGACCAACAAGACCTTGATGGCCAGGTAGCCGACCGCTAGGAGAACGATGGCGATGATCAGATGCCACCAGTCTATGTTCAGATAGGGGATCGTATCGTTCAGATTCAAAGTATCACTTGAACGGTCGGTAAAGTATCCCCATCTAAAATGGTTGGTCAATGATTATTCAGGCGAGAATGAAAGGACCGTGCCGCTGGAAATGAACAAGGGCGATGGCCCGGCCGCCGCTGTCCAGGTCCTTGAATCCAGATGGTCTCCATCTCAAAGAGATGCCGTCCCGGGAGATGTATCTTCCAGATGAATGTTCCTCGTCAGGACCGCATCAGCGCATCCGCGTGACGAGCTGGCGCACCGCGGCGGCCGCCGGGCTGTCCCTCGACAGCTCCGTCAACGGACGTCCTTCCTCGGCCAGCCGGTCGACCTCGTCATCGTGCGGCAGCACCGTCCAGCTCTCGAAGCCAGCATCTTCGATGTCATGGCGAAGGCCGTCCGGGACCTCGCCCCGTACGCGGCTGATCACCAGCATGCTGTGCGAGAACTCGACCTCCATCTCCCTCGCCAGTTCGAGGATGCGGCGCGCGGTCGTCAGGCCCACGGCCGTGGGGTCGGAAACGACCATGAGCATGTCCATCCGCTGGCAGGTCCGCCGGGACAGGTGCTCCATCCCCGCCTCGTTGTCGATCACCACGTAGCGGTAGTCGCCCATGACGCTGTCCAGGAAGGTGCGCAGCAGGTTGTTGATGTAGCAGTAGCATCCACGGCCCTCCTGGCGGCCCATGGTGACCAGGTCGAACGTCTCCCCCTCGGCCATGGCCAGGCGGAGCTGGTACATCACCGCGTCCTGCTTGGACACGCCGGCCGGGATCTCGTCGGCCCTGTTCAGCAGGTCCTCGCGCAGCTGCCCTATGGTCCTCTCCACCTTGACGCCCAGCTTGTCCCCCAGGTTGGCGTTGGGGTCGGCGTCCACGGCCAGGATGACCTCTCCCGTCCGCTCGCTCAGCGTACGAACGAGCAGCGCGGAGAGCGTGCTCTTCCCCACGCCTCCCTTGCCGGCGACCGCGATGACGTATGGCATGCGTATCAGTCCAGCGACCGGCTGCTCCTTATCTCTTCCGACACCTTGACCAACAGCTCCAGGACCTTGACGGCCGTCGGCTCGTCCAGGCCGCTCAGGCCGCACTGCGGCGTCAGTATCGACCGTTCCAGCAGTAGCTCCTCGTCGATGCCCTTGTCGATGAGCCCGCGGAACGCCTCCTCGGCGCGCTGGACTATCGACCCCACGCTCTCGCGGGCTATGACCTCCTCGTTGTTGGGGATGATCCCCCAGGCGAACGCTCCGCCCCTCTCCAGGTATGCCGAGGCCTCCTCGGGATACAGGGCGATGGTGTGCCCGTAGTCATACGCGTCGAACGACAGGAGGTCGATGTCGGTCCCCATGACCATCGGCCAGTCGGTGTTGGCGCAGCAGTGCAGGCCCTTCGTTCCCTCCAGTCCTTCCGCCACTTCATTGATCCACGCTGTGGCGTCCTCCGAGGACACCGACGCGAAGGGCGTGCCGATCATGCTCAGATATGGCTCGTCGAGGAAGATGATGGTGCGAGGACACTTCTTCCTCAGCTCCCTCTCCTGCCACCGGGCGATCATGTTGAGGTTCTTCCGCACTATCTCGCCGTACGTCTCGTCATAGATGACCGGTTTGTCGTCCTGATCGATGGTCTGCAACCCGAGTGACACCGGCCCGGTCACTTGACCCTTGACGGCCACGACGCCGTCCGGCAGCGACCGGGACATCAGCTCATGGAAGCCGGAGAAGTTCTCCTCCGGAAGGGAGAAGAAGTCGATGTCATCCGACACTATGGCCATGTAGATCTCCTCGGGATCGTAGTCGCGCAGGTCGACCTGCACCTTCTTCCGCGCGTTGTCTATGCGGACCCCGGGGAGGCGGGTGGCGTACTGCGCGTACATGTTCTCGCTGAACCCGCGATTGGGCAGCTGAGGCCAAAAGGGGATAGAGGTGAGCTTCTCCAGGACGAGGTCGACCGCCTTGCTAGGGTCGGTGTGCGGCAGCGAGCCGATACAGCTGGGTAGGCAGTTCCAGGCCACGGCCGTTGAACCGGCCCCGCGCCATTTATAGGTTTGGTGGAACCTGGCCTGGATGGGCGCGGGAAAGGAATTTAAACCAGGACCTCAGGATGCAACAGAGGAGGTGCTGAACATGATCTTCAAGGCGATGTGGATGTTCATCATGCTGATGATGGCGGCGGCGATCTCGGCCGCCGTCGGGGCCGTGTCCGGCAGCGTTTCGGGCATGGCGGCCAGCATGATGCCGAAGATGATGAAGAAGAGGATGAAGTGCAAGATAGAGGAAGAGGAGGCCGAAAAGGCAGAGTACGACTGAGGCAACGTTCTTCCGCGCTACGGCCGCTACCTCTGTGCGGTCGCCGCCTTTTCTTTCTCCATCTCCTCCCTGATGCGCGAGACCAGCTGCCGCCTGACCGCTGGGTCCTTGGACACGCGGTTGCGTATGATGCGCCAGTCCTCACGGCATGTTCCCGGGCCGATGTTCTCTCCCAGCACATCGACGATGCCGCGTTCCACCGCATCGCGGTTCTCCGGGGTGATCGTGATCCCTTCGGCCCGGAGAATGTCGCCCAACCATTGCTCGCATGGGTCCATCATGAGCAAGATGTCCTAGCTCCTGATAGATAGAACCTTTCCGCGATCCTGATATGGGACCTCGGCGCGAGCATGCGGGGCTCAATCGAGCGACATGGCCATGGAGGTGGCGATGGCCTTGCCGCGCGAGGTGTCCTGCCGCCAATACTGCACGACTATGGGCGCGCTGGAACGCACGAGGATGCCATACTCGGTGCCCAGGGGCATGGCCTCCGGGTCGATCAGGTCGTTAAGGCGCACGTGGCGGACACGTTCGGCCTTCGCCTCGAGCTTGTAGGGCCCCACCGGAGGCCTGTCCTCGTAGTACAGCCATATGCTGATGGACGCGTCCTCCCTGCCGGTGTTGAGGAAGCAGAGCATGTCATAGCTGGTGTTCTCCGGCTCCCGCCCCGTGCTGGCCTCCGGCACTCGGCCGCCGGGGACCGCCCAGGTCCTGCTGCCCTCGGTCATCCCTCCCCCTCGAGCAGCCTGCCCAGGTATTCGGTGAGGAACACCCCCTGGGGATCGAGCTCCCTCCTGATGCGTTGGAACTCGGCCCACCTGGGATATAGCGGCTCCAGCTCTTTCGCCTCCAGATTGTGCTTCTTGCCCCAGTGTGGCCGGCCGCCGTACTGGAGGAAGATCCTCTCGATGTCGTCGAAGTAGTCGTCGTACGGCAGCGTGTTGTTCTGATGCAACGATATGGTGACGGTGTCGCGTCCATGGGCCGTGCTGAGGTATGCATCGTCGGCCGCCACGTAGCGGTACAGCACCCTCCATCCCACCGTCCGGCGGTGACGTTCCATGATGCGCTTCCTGACCTCCAGGAAGAATCCGGTCCCGCCTCCAGCGGCACCGCGTACTCCATCTCGTCGAACCTTAGGTCCCTCTTGCGCGACAGCACCTCGTTGCTCCATCCTTCCAGGCCCATGACCAGCTTGGCGCCCCCGATCCGGTCCGGACCCTCTCCCGGCGGGTCGAGGGTGCGAAGCTTGACACGGTCGCTGCGGGGATACCAGTACATGTCAAGGTTCCGGCAGCGACGACTGAGGTCCTCGAGCTGCCAGAAGCATCCGTCCAGGGTGGTGCACCACTCCCTCCGCCGCAGCCGGTAGCGGGGCAGCAGACGAAGCTTGAGGGCGGTGAACATCCCCAGCGTTCCCATGGAGCCCCTGGCCGCATGTATGATGTCGTTCCCTATCTCTCGCACCTCGCCGTCGGCCGTGACCATCCGGCCGCCGATCAGCATGGTCGCCAGGTTCGTCAGCTTCCGTCCGGAGCCGTGGGTGCAGGTCGACACCGCTCCCACCACCGTCTGCACGTTGATGTCGCCGAGGTTGTGGGTCGCCAGCCCCAGGTCGTTGAGCGACCGCCCCATCTCATCCAGCGGCGTGCCGGGGCCCACCAGCGCCCACCCTTCCTCGGCATCGTGCTCGATCACCCCGCTCAGGTTCTCCATGCTGACGCAGACGTCGTCGGTGGCGATTATCGGCGAGGAGGAGTGGAGCCGTCCGACCGGGCGCACCTTGAGGCCGCGCCGCGCGGCATGGCGGACGATGACGGCCGCGTCATCCTCGTCCTGCGGGGACTCCAGGAAGCGTGGCCTGAAGGTCAGGCTGCCGGACCAATTGGCCATCTGGGCCCCGTTGGGGTGCAGCGCCTCGGGACGGGCGTTCATGTCCCTGCCCTCCCGGGCGTCATCGCCGCCCTGGCCCCGGGGGACGCACCGGTCCTCACGGCATCGGAGCCAAGGCGGACGCTGTCCGAGCCTCGTATCTCCTCCAGGCGCAGGAGGGGTGTGCTGCGCTTCGGCCGCCGCTCGGTCATCTGGACCTTATAACGGGTGCATGCCGCCCGGTCGTCGAGCTTCGCATCAACGATCGTCCGCACATCCCGCCGGCGATGGTGTTCCCCCCAGGCCGATGCGCGTCCAGTGGCCCTTGACGGCCCTGTAGGAATGTTCCACCAGCACGATGGTAAGAGCGCACGGGACAGGCGGAGCAGATGGGGCCTTGGCCGTACGATGCCCATCGGTAGCGTTGACGCCCCATAAGATGAGGCTCAGCAAGAGGATGCCGGCAAAGAAAGCGAAGCGACGGAGCACCATCCTTCCCACGTTTCGACGGATAGATAATCATTCCTTGCCAGGTCGAACATCATTGGTCGAACATCATTAATATCGGCGACATCAATGGTTACGCGGACGGATGGCCAGGGTGGAATGATGGATAAAGAGCCGGACATCGTCATTTCGATGAAGGAGGGGGCGATCAACCGGGCCCTGGCCGCATCTTTCTACGCCAACCAAGGCAATGGCCTCACGGCCCTGCTGTCCAAGGCGCTGCAGATAGATGGCGCCGACAGGGGCCTGAGGCTTCTGGACCCGCCCATGGTGGTCATGCTGGACGACGGCACCACGGTGGCGACCTTCGGGGCGGAGGCCTGGGGCATGGTACTGGGCGTCCGACTCGAGGCCGACGTGTCCGCCAGCGCCCGACTGGGGGCATGGATCGCGGACGATCAGGCGCTCATGGAGATCCAGGATATCGACCTGGACATGATCAGTTCGCCGGCCGGGTGAGGACCCCGCGGTTCGCGGTGTCGCTGATGGAGGGGGCGCTGCGCGGGATCATGTCCCGCCAGGCCGCGGGGTCGGTGGTCAGGAGCGTGTCCCTTCCGACCATCACCATACCGCCAGTGGCGCCTGGCGCCTCCGAGCTGGAGGTGCACATCACATCCTTGATGGTACGAGAGGGCACGCTGGCCCTGGGGGCCTCCAACGAGCCGGGCGAGACCGTCCTCGCTCCACCGTCCCCTCATTCGCAGGACCTCATGATCCGCATGACCGAGCCGTTCCTGGAGCGGCTGCTCAACGAGGCATGGGACAGCACGCCCCATGTGGCGGAGGTGAGGAGGAGGTTCGACGTCCCGGACCCCAGGTCCTTGCTCGATGTGTTCAAGGGAGCAATGGACGTCCTGCTGGCCAGGGGCCTGAGAAGGGACCGCATCAGGGTGGACCGCTCGTGGGTGGAGGCGGACGCCGTCCTGCAATATAGCTGCCCCAGCGTGAGGCTATTGGAGGGCGGCAGGGTGGAGATAACCGCCTGTCCCCTCCACATAGGCGCCCGCCTGCGGCCCAGAATGGAGGCCGCCACCCCGCGCGGCTTCCTGAGATGGTTGAAGGGGTCGCTGATGCCCAGGAAGGGCAGGGAGCAGGAGGAGAAGGAGGTGGTCGACCTGGCCGACCTCTCCAAGGAGCAGGACCTTCGTATCGTGAAGGCCACGGCGCGGCTGTCCATTGAGGGCGGCGACCTAATGGTGAAGATAGAGGACGTCGATATGGACGTGAGGCTGGACTGGGGCCTCCCGGGGGACGTCATCGAGAAGATCTCGGCCTGGATCATGGAGCAGACCGCCGAGCGCTTCCCCCCTATACGGGTGCGACTTCCGATCGAGAGCATCATGATCCCGGTGCTGGGGGTATCGCCCGTGGTCCGCTTGAACGAGCTGAGGGGCGGGAAAGGGTATCTGGACGTGCATGCCGACGTCGATTTCATCGAGGTCCCGCCCCCCATCTCGCCCCTTCCTCGCTTCCTGGCCGACGGCCAGTTGATGCTCGTGCATCGCGAGGGCTGCCCAACGGCGCATCAGGTCCCGGAGAACGCCAAGATCGGGTACTTCAGCCTCTATGATGCCCTCCACGACGGATACCGCGGATGTCCCGATTGCCTGTCCATATACCGGCACGCCAACACCACCGAGGATGGGGACGTCGGCCGGTCGGTGGAACGCGTGATGAAAAAGGTCTGACCTCAACGTTTCGATGGCCCGGGGCGCGGCAGGCATCGGCGGCCGCGGATCTCCAGGGGCCGATGGTCCGTGCCGATGTCGAAGCCGACCACGTGGCTCAGAAGCCCTGGGCCAGGCAGGGACAGATGCGACCGAATGACCTTGTCGGCCAGGCCTGATGGGCTGGCCGAGGTCACGTTGTCGATCCCTTCCACTTCATCCAGGAAGGGGAACTCCACCTCCGGCAGCACCACCTTGGGCTCTCCCTCGGGAGGCACCTCTCGATACAGCACGAAGTCGTCCGATATGAACTGGACCCGTTCGTCTCCCATCAGGTCCTCCGCCCGGTCGGGGGGCAGCCACTCTCCGATGAGAGTTCCCCTCTCGTCCCTCAGCTGGAGCAGGTTGGTGGCCGAGCTTATCACGCTGGTGCCGCCATCGAGCACCAGTGCGTATTGCTCCTCCCTCTCCATGGTGCGCCAGAACCCTTCGTTGCAGATGGGCATGAGGCCGCCCAGGGCGCCCATCTCCTCGGCCTGCTTCTCCGCCTCGATGACCTGGTCGCGGAAACTGCCTTCCAGATGGAGCAAGGATCTCAGGCCAGGGATCGACTCCAGCCGCTCCTCCACTGCCTCGAGGACGTCCTCCCGGCGCATATGAGGAGCGTTGAGAAATCTACGTACTTATGGGTTGTCCATACTCGCCTGGGACCTTCTTCCGTTCACCATCTTGAAGGACGTCTCATGCGAATTGTACATGACCTTGATCTTGCCCCCATCGGCCCGGAACAGGATGCCGTCCAGGAACGGGGGCCAGCCCACGTCCTCGTGGCGCAGGCCAAAAAGCTCCTCGCGAAGCAGGCTGATCTCCCAGTCATGGGAGACATGGATGTCCAGGCGGCCTTCTCCTCCTGGCTCCTGAAGCCTCTCGACGATGGGCGCCATGACCATGTCAGCAGCGGCCGCCGTGTCCAGTATCCATTCCTCGTCCAGCTGGCCCTCGAACCACTCCCGGATGAAGCCCTTCCCGACCTGGGCCGCCCTGGCCAGGCATGACTCGTCCTTCATGTAGGGGGCACACAGATTCCGCTCCGGCCCAGTGATGGAGACCGATGCGCCGTTGCCCTCCAGGCCGCGCATCATGTGTTCCGCGGTCTGCTGGCAACGCAGCGCGGGGCTGTGGAACAATCGGACGCAGGAGAACGCGCCGACCGTGGAACCGAAGCGGCGGGCATCGTTCATGCCCTCGTCGGTGAGCCCGACCTCCAGGCTTCGGCGTATGTCCACGATCGGGTGCCGAGCGGCATGCCTGACTATGATGGCGCAAGGGCCGTTGCCATTCACCTTGCCGAGCGCTGCCAGAACATCGGAGCCGTACATGATCTCACTATCCGGCCGTCAAACGGTCCGGGCATAAGTCAGTTTTGCATCATGGTCCGACATACCGAGACCCGAAAAATGAAAATGTGAAAGGGAGGCCCAGGGCCTCGTTGCGCTCACTGCCCGAGCATTTCCTTCAGGTCCTCGTCGGGGTCCCCGATGGCCTTCCAGCCGAAGTTGTCCTGGATATACTTCCAGTTGTTGGGGGTGACGAAGGCCGGGAGGGATGGGCCGATGCGGACGTTCCTGATGCCCAGGGCCAGGAGGGTCAGGACGATCGCCAGCGCCTTCTGCTCGAACCAGGACAGCACGATGCTGAGCGGCAGCTCGTTGACCTCCACGTTGAAGGCCTTGGCCAGCTCCACCGCCAGGACGATGGCCGAGTAGGCGTCGTTGCACTGCCCGATGTCCAGGAAGCGAGGTATACCATCGATGTCGCCGTACTCCTGGTCGTTGAAGCGGTACTTGCCGCAGGCCAGGGTCATGATGATCGCGTCCTGGGGGATCCTCTCGGCGAACTGGGTGTAATAGTTGCGGCCTGGGGCGGCGCCGTCGCAGCCTCCCACCAGGAAGAAGTGCTTCACCTTCCCGGCCTTGACGGCATCGATGATCTGCGGGGCCAGGGAGAGAACGGCCTTGTGGTGCGCGCCGGTCCACATGTCAGGACCCCGGCGCTCGGGCAGGTCGCCGATCTGCTTGGCATGCTCGATGATCTGGCTGAAGTCCTTGCGGTCCTCGATGTGCTTGACGCCGGGCACCCTGGCCACGCTGGTGGTGTACAGGCGGCCCTTGTACGATTCAGGAGGGATGAGGACGCAGTTGGTGGTGACCAGGATGGGCCCGCCGAACTCTTCGAACTCCTTCTTCTGCTTCTGCCAGGCCGAGCCATAGTTGCCGATCAGGTGCTTGTACTTCTTCAGCTCGGGATAGGCGTTGGCCGGGAGCATCTCGCCATGCGTGTACACGTTGACGCCGGTCCCCTCGGTCTGCTTGAGCAGCTCCTCCAGGTCAAGGAAGTCATGGCCGGTCACCAGTATGCCCGGCCCCTTGACGGTGCCGGTGCGCACCTTGGTCGGCGTCGGCAGGCCATAGTGCTCGGTGTTGGCGGCGTCGAGCATCTGCATGACCTTGAGGTTGATCATGCCGGCCCTCATCAGGGTGTTCCAGAGGTCCTCGTGGGAGAAGTCGACGTTGGTGAGCGTCTTGAACAGCGCCTCCTCGATGAAGGCGTCGACCTCGGGGTCGGTCTTGCCCAGCAGGCGGGCGTGGTAGGAGTAGGCGGCGATGCCCTTCAATCCGAAGATCAGGAAATCCATCAAGCTCTGGGCGTCCTCGTCCTTGCCGCACACGCCGCGTATGGTGCACGCGACGTTCTTGGCGGTCTGCTCGCACTGGTTACAGTACATGGCCATTTTTTCCACCTTTGAAGGTGATTGGGAGCGGAAAATATATAAGGTAAACCACTATGCAATATTGACAATAAAGATATAATTCCTATTAATCATAGGATATACCATTATCATATACGATTCGGGAGCTAACCAATGGACCTCGATGACAAGGACCGGACCATCATAACCATGTATGCCGACGACCCCGAGATATCTCAGGAGCGCATCGGGCAGGCAATAAGGCTGTCGCAGCCTTCGGTGGCGGCAAGGGTGTCCAGGCTGAGGAAGGCGGGGGCGCTGGAGAAGAGCGTGGGGATAAGCCCCCTCAAGATGGGGCTGTACCTGGCCAAGGTCGATCTGGCGTCCAACGAGCCCGATGCCATCCTCCACATGTTCCGAGGATGCCCTTACTTCGCCAACGGCTTCAGCGTGTCGGGCCGCCACAACCTCTGCCTGTTCTTCTTCAGCGAGAGCGTGGCCACGCTCGAATCCATCGTCAACGGGCACATACGCTCCAATCCATCGGTCAAGGAGGTCGATTTCAACATCGTCATCACCACCGAGAGGGACTTCGTGGTGCCGGCCCGGCTCCGCGGCGAGAAGGTGGAGGAGCCGCCCTGCGGCATGAAGGGGAATTGCGTCGAGTGTCCCTCGTTCCTCGAGAGGAAGTGCATGGGGTGCCCGGCCACCGGGCAGTACCAGGGCACGTTCTACTGAGCGCCTTCGCCTCAATCGTCCCCATCGGAGCATGCCGTTCATAGCCAAGGCGTAAGCATATGCTCGGTGATGGCGAGTAGAGATGCCTCGCCGCATGCCGCCAGGAAGATGGATGGACGGTGCTCGCCCAGGAGTTCCGCGGCCCTCCCGATGAGCACGTTTATCATTCCGTGCGTTCCAATGTCATCCGAGGGCGGCGACGGTGGCCTGGGAGCTGGTGCGGATCGACCTGATGGACCTCATCTATTCACTGATCCTTCTGGCCGACCTGCTGGTGATCGCGTACATGGTGTTCATCGAGCGACGGCATCCCGCCTATGTGATCCCCTGGGTCCTTATCATCGTCTTCCTCCCCGTGGTGGGATTCGTCCTGTACCTGGCCTTTGGCTTCAACTACTTCAGGGAAAAGCAGTTCAGGCCGAAGTCGGAGGCCGACCGGGCGTTGTTGCACCGCTTCATGGAGCGGCAGGACCGGATCGTCCACGAGGAGCTCGAGGAGGACCATGCCGCTCTGGCCCACGTCCTCATCAAAAACGGCTCACCGGTACTGATGGCCGAACGGGCGAGGGCGTTCAACGATGGGAACGAGAAGTTCGGCGCCTTGTTCGAGGCCATCGAGAGGGCGGAGCACCATGTCCACATGGAATACTACATACTGCGGGATGACCGGCTGGGAAGGGACCTGGTGGAACTGCTCACGCGGAAGGCCAGGGAAGGAGTGGAGGTCCGGCTGCTCCTTGACGGCATGGGCAACCGCATGCCCAAGAACCGCTTCAAGGAGCTTTCCCAGGCCGGTGGCAGGATGGCCATCTTCTTCAAGCCCCTGGTCCCGTTCCTGACGCTGCGGTTCAACTATCATGACCATCGCAAGATCGCCGTCATTGACGGTCGCACGGGCTACGTGGGAGGCTTCAACATCGGAGCGGAGTACCTGGGCGAGGGACCTATGGGACAGTGGCGGGATTACGCGGCCGAGCTTGTCGGGGATGCGGTGAAGGCCCTCCAGTTCCGCTTCGTCCTCGACTGGAACTATGCCACCAAGGAAGGCCTCGACATCGGGGACGTTCGTTACTTCCCCCCGGTCGAACGGACGGGCGCCGTGCCCGTGCAGGTCGTGAGCAGCGGGCCCGACAGCGCCCGTACGCCCATCAAGGACGAATATCTAAAATTGCTGGGCATGGCCCGGCGGTACGCCTACATCCAAACCCCTTACTTCATCCCCGATGAGAGCGTCATGGACGCCCTGAGGATCGCCTCCCTCTCCGGGGTGGACGTTCGCATCATGTTCCCGGACCGGCCGGACCATCCGCTGGTGTACTGGGCCAGCCTGTCGTTCGTGGGCCAGCTCCTGCCCTGGGGAGTGAGGGCGTACACCTTCGACGATGGGTTCATCCATGCCAAGACGGCCTTCGTGGACGATGCGGTCTCGTCCATCGGATCGGCCAATTGGGACATCCGGAGCTTCCGGCTCAACTTCGAGACCAACGGGGTCATCTACGACAGGGAGCTGACCACGCGCAACCGCGAGCTGTTCGAGAAGGATCTGGAGAGATGTACGGAGATCACTCTGGAACGATATCGGCATAGGAAGCTGACTGTCCGTGCCAGAGAGGGGATCGCTCGTCTGTTCGCCCCGGTGCTGTGAACCTTGCCCAGGGTTGCCGTCGGGAGGAAGCTCTCGAACCCCTGGACCATTGGACGGTCACACCCCCCGGCGAGCGTAGGTCTCTCGTCGCCCACCGCCAATGCTTATGTATCCTCCCTGCCCACGTCAGACCGATCGACATGCCAACGGCCAAGCAGTTCCAGTGCCCGTTCTGCGCCTTCAACGTGACGGCGATGGACGAGGAAGAGGTGGTAAAGCACGTGAGGACGCACAAGCAGGACCATCACCCGGACGCCAGTGTCAGCGAGTCGGACATCAGGGGCATGATCAAGGACGTCGAGGTCTCCCGGTCCGGCCGCTAGTCCGAGAGAGGCTTCGCGACGCTGTGCCATCGTGATGTCCCACCTCGCCTGGGCGCCACCACGTAAACCGTTCCGCCGTCCCGGCGGCGTATAATTTTATACCTCCCGCTCGAAGATTGAACTTCGCGGGCCCCCAGCATACGGCCCGATGATCCAAGGGTGAAATGCATGGCTGATACAGTAACGACTGTCCTGGGCTTCATCGTGGCCCTAATAGTCTCGACCATAGTGATCTGGGTCGTGACCAAGCTGTTCGGAGAGAAGGAGGGGATCGGTACCGCCTTGATCGCTGCCATCATCGGGACGATCATCTACACCATCGCCTACTGGCTGCTGGGAGACGGAACGCTGGCGTCGATCATCGGCGGCATCGTCTGGCTGCTGGCGCTGAAGGGGCTCTACAAGATAGGATGGCTGAAGGCCCTGGTGATCGCCATCGTCATCTGGCTGCTGACATGGCTGGTGGGGCTCTTCCTGCCCACATTGACCGGGCCCCTCTGATGGGGCCGTTCAAACCCCTTCTTTTCTCGAACGCGGCCGTCGAGCGGAGGCATAGGTTTCCTGCGGAGGAGCGTGGGCGGCCGGCATGACATTATGGTCCACCGCCTTGGCCAGGGCTTCCCTCCGGTGGCGATAGGGCGCTCGGGAGGGCGTGACCCGGGAGAACACGATGTCTGACCATTTCTCGCTCCGGAAGGATGAGGGCCATCTTCCCCTCCACGGCGTTGGGTCCGAGGAGCCGGGCACGGCGGGGGAGGTCGCCGAGCTGCGTCGCGAGGTCAGGGAAGAGATCGTCTTCGAGAAGCAGCTTCTTCGACGCCTCAAGGCCCACCATCGGAGGGAGCTGATCGCCCACGCCACGGTGGTCGTTCTGATAGCTCTGATGGTCATCGCCATGCTCGAGCAGCCGTATGTGTTCCTGGTGTGGCTGTTCGTCGGATTCCTCGTCTACTCGTACAACTTCATCATGCTGTTGATCCCCACCACAACCACCCACATCAGGCCGGGGGAGCAGGGGGCGATCAAGAACGTGGACAAGCAGACGCGATGGCTGGCCGTCCGGCTGCTGCTCAGGAACAAACGGCTGGCAGTGGAGATCGGCCTCACCGTGTTCCTGGGAGGCATGATCCCCTTGGTCTGGAGCTTCGCGGTCATCTTCGGGGTGACCGCCCTCTTCGCCGTCTACTACGGATATGTCGTGGGCTTCATCACCGAGCGCACAGCCATCACCGTGCTGGCCCAGATCACGTTCGTCTTTCTGCTCTACACTCTCATCTACCTGCTGGAGCCGAGGACCCAGGGCGTGACCAAGCTGACCGCTCTCGACCATGGCGAGGATACTGGCAGCTCGGCCCTCCGGTCGGCGGCCACCGTCCTGCTGGCGGCGGCCATACTGCTGGGCCTCCTCACCTCGCTGCTGGGCTTCTGGGCCCTGCTGTTGCCGGCGGTCACCATCCCCGCGCTGATGGAGGCGTACGAGCTTCTGGACCGCTTCGACCTCATCCTGTTCATCCTCGTCCTGGCAGCCCAGCTCCTGGTGATGCGCCACATCCAGAGCTATGCCAGCCGGAGGAGGGCGGTCGACATCCTATCGCTCCGCATCCGCGCCCTGAAGGCCATCGAGGACCAGCTCACCGCTCTTCACCCGGAGGACGAGGGGGCGCTGGCCTCTATCCGAAGGCAGTTCCATTCGCTGGTCATCTACGATATCGTGGAGCATGACATCTACGGGACCATGCCCGTCTATCTGGTCGGCCCCCGGCCCCGATACGTCCTGGACGCCAGGGTGGTGGCCGAGCTGGAGTGATCCATGAGGCGTCGGCGTTCATCGAGATGGGGCGGTGGCCCTGCGGCCTCGAAGCGTGAGCTTGGATGGGGTGGCAGATGCTTCAAAGGTCCTTGAGGCGTTGCCATCGAGCGGCCAGGGAGGCTCCCGACCAAAGACCTAATAGCTAAAAGGCGGTCCACTGGCCGAAATAATGATCGATCGCGATTCAGAGGAGATAGAGAGGGTCGTCAGGGACTGCCTGGCCAGGGCGGGCATGGACCATATGGTCTATGAGACCGACTGGCTCCCGGACGACCGGTCCCTGTTCTGGCTGGGCGACGACCTCGATGAGTTCCTCCGCCTGGCCTCGGTGGCCAAGGCCGAACTGCTGTACCTGGTGAGGCTGTGGACGGTAGATCATCAGGAACATCCGTCCGAGCATGCCGGGCAGGTGTACGAGATCGATGTCGCCTTCCTCCTGAACGACCTCTTTCATGTCTACCGGACATCCACCCCTTGGAGCGTGGAGTACTGGAACGGCTATGACGACAGGAACCGGAGGGGCGAGGAGAGGAAGGGCAGGCAGGCATACTGCTGATAGGTCGTCGATCGAGGGCGCCTCAGTATTCATAGCTGGACGTCCACTCCCTCTTCCTGGAATAGACCATATGGACCTCGCCGTATTCCTTCGCAAGGCCGTTCAAAGCTTCGATCAGGTCACGGGGGGCCGCGTCGGGGTCAAGATCGAGCTTGTCGCCCAGGCCATAGGCGCGAAGGATGTAATGGCCCTCCTCGCCCGGCGCGGGACAGGGCGGCGCGTATCCGTAGCCACCCCTAAGGTTCCTTCCCTGAACGCCCTCGATCGGTGAGGTCAACACGGCCTGCCTGGGCAGGTTCCGAGGTATCAGGTCCAGGCGAGGAACGTTCCACAGGGCCCAGTAAACATCGCCTGGACGATCGGCGTCCTCCATGATCAAGGCCAGATAGCTGGACCGAGTTCCTTCGATGCTCACCTGCGGAGAGAATCCCTGCCCCTCACAGGTCTGCTCGCGGTTGAGACCGGCGATCTCCACGGTGACCTTCAATGCTCCCTTGTCCCTGCTTCCTTGCTCACCTGGCATTCGTTCCACCGCACGTTCGATTGCTCATCCCGACGTATAAACCATTGTCGACCGTGGCGGGGGCGGGCCCCTTTTTACCGATGTGCGACGTGCGTTCAAGCATGAGCACTTTGTCGATCGATAGGGCCCGCTCCGCCCTGGTGGTCATCGACCTGCAGAAGGGGATCGCCCTCGATCCCGATCTGAGGCCTCATTCCTCTGAAAAGGTCATCGCCAACTCGGCCCGGCTGGTCGGCGCGTTCAGGGAGCTCCGCCTCCCGGTCTTTTTGGTTCGCATCGAGCTCAGCAAGGACATGGCCTTGAACCCCGAGAGCGACCTGCCTCCCCTGGACCCGTTGGACTCGCCCCCCGGCTTCGCCGAGTTCGTGCCGGAGATGACGCCGACATCGTCCGACATCGTCATCACCAAGAGGCAGTGGGCGGCATTCCACGGGACCGAGCTGGAACCTCAGCTGAGAAGGAGGGGAGTCACCACCATCGTGCTGTGCGGCGTGGCCACCAATTTCGGGGTGGAGGGGACGGCGAGGATCGCCTACGAGCTCGGCTACCAGCAGGTGTTCGCGGAGGATGCCATGACCGCCTCGTCGGAGGAGGAGCATCGGGCATCGCTCAACATACTGCGAAGAATGGGCCGGGTGAGGTCGACCGAGGAGGTAGTTCAGGCGCTGAAGTGACCTGGTCACCGGACCATCGTCCTTGTGACCGGCTCATTCCCTTATGTCCAGCTTCCCGCTCGCGTCCACCGGGGTGAAGGGGTTGAAGGCTACCTCCCATAGATGGCCGTCAGGGTCCTGGAAGTAGGAAGAGTATCCGCCCCAGAAGACCTTCTGAGGTTGCTTGACGACAGTACCTCCGATGCTTTTCACCCGCTCCAGGAACTCGTCCACCTCTCGCTCGCTGGATAGATTGATGGCCATGGTGGTGCCCCGGAACCCTTGGCCCTCCGATGGTACCGTGGCGTCCTCGGCCAGGGCATTCCAGGGATACAGGGCGAGCACCGTCCCGCCGGTGGCGAACCACACGATCTCCTCATCGCTCTTGTTCGACCTCCTGAAGCCCAGGCGTTCATAGAAGGCCGAGGACCGGGCCAGGTCGGTCACGCCCAGAGTGAGCACGCTCACGATGCGGGATGTCATGGCTCGGTGATGGGGAGGAGGCGATATTCAACTTCCGGTGCCGGTCATCTGGGGACGCCTGCCCGGCGATGGCGTGATAGACGATGGGGTCGCATCGTTCGCCTTGTCAGCGGGCAATCGCCTGCTAGATGGTCCTGCCCGCCATCCGCGGGTAGGAGACCAGTAACAATTTTACCCAACGGGCGCCCAGGAGCAAACGTCATGGCATTGGGCCCGCTGATGGTGCTGACCATCCTAGTGATCGCCTACGTCATCGCCTCCATCTTCCTGCCCCTGCTGACGGGAGGCGCGGGATACACCCCGACACCGAGGAGGGCCGTGGACGAGGCCCTCGCGATAGCCGACCTCAAGAAGGACGAGGTGTTCTACGACCTGGGGTGCGGGGCGGGAGGGGTACTGCTGCGAGCCTTGAGGCGGTGCGACGACGTGCGGGGGATCGAGATCGAGCCCCTCCGCTGGCTGGTGGCCAGGCTCCGAGCGAGGGGGGCCAGGGTCATCCTGGGCGACCTCTTCAAGCAGGACATATCCGACGCCGATGTCATCTTCATGTTCCAGTACCGGGGAAGGATAAACGATCGCATCGCCCGGAAAATCAGGAGCGAGGTGCGGCCCGGAACGAGGGTCGTCAGTTACCTCCATGCGATCGAGGGCATGCGATTGGTCAGGAAGAGGTCCGATATCTTCGTGTATGAGGCCTAATGACAGGCATGCGCGTTCGCGGACCTAACCGACGTCGCCTTCACGAGGAAGGGTCGAAGCGACGACCCATGACAGATAGTCATCCGTGCCCTCGGCAACATCATAGCGGACGATGCACGGCACCTCATACGGATGTTGCTGCCTGATGGCCTCGACGACGGCATGGAAGTCCTCCGAGCGGATCTTGAGGAGCGAGGCGAACTCGGAGTCCTCCACGACATCCCCGTCCCACCGATAGATCGAACCAATGGCGAAGATGTTGGAGCAGGCCGCAAGGCGTTGTTCCACCAACGACCTGCTGATGGTTCGCGCGGTCTTCTCATCAGGATATGTCACCAGGACCGTGGACACCGTTCCGTTCATGCGCTAAGGTAGGGCCCATACATGATATGAAATCGACCTCGGTTGGGCTCGCATCGGTCGGGAGCAGGTCGATACAGCCTTTTCATGTGCTCGACCGATTGTTCGAGCAATCTCCATTTCACCGGACGAGGGTGGTCGACCCGCCAGGGCGAGACTCGTTCTCGTGGCGGGCGGTGATAGCCCATCGGTCGAGGGGAGAATCGGCGTCCGCCTACGCGATTCGTAATGGCGTCGCCTTTCGCTCAGACCTCGTTGGTCCACTTTAAATATGGAATCTCCATCACTGCGAATAGCGTCTTAGGGGCATAATGGCATGGATGCAAGGATATCTCCACTTGGAGCGGGGAACCTCGATGATTATGCAACGACCTATCGGGAGTTCACCTGGGCCTCGGTGGACAGGGAGTTCGCCTGGTCGACCGGAGGCCGCTACAACGTAGCCGCAGAGGCCATCGACCGCCATGCCGAGAACTGGAGGAGGAACAAGATCGCCCTCTACTCCGTCCGGGCCGACGGCGAGGTGCGCAAGCTTACCTTCAGCGAGATGGCGAATCTCACCAGCAGGTTCGCCTCCGGGCTGGAGAAGCTCGGAGCGGTCAAGGGCGACCGCGTCCTGGTGTATCTGGACAGGATCCCTGAGCTGTACGTCTCCATCGTGGGCATCGCGAAGATGGGCGGCATCGCCGGCCCTCTGTTCTCCGCCCTCGGTCCAGAAGCGGTGAAGGACCGCGCCCTTGATTGCAATGCCAGCATCATCGTCACCTCTCCCTATCTCTACCGAAGGCTGGAGCCGGTCCTCGATGAGCTGCTTGTCGTGAAGAAGTTCATAATCGTCGGCGACGACGAGGTGCCGGAAGGAAGGACCATCAGGTTCGATAAGGTCCTGGAGTCGGGCGATTCCAGATATCCGGCCGCGAACATGGCCCCCACCGATCCGTACATCATACACTACCGTCCGGCTCCACCGGCAAGCCCAAGGGAGTGCTGCTCGGCCACCGCGCCATGGTCCAACAGATGGTGGGCTGCAAATACGTGGTGGACCTGAGGGAGGATGACACCTACTGGTGCACCGCCGACCCTGGCTGGGTCACCGGCACGTCGGTCGGGATCTTCGGACCCTGGTACATGGGCACCACCCTGGTCTCGTACGAAGGCAGGTTCGATGCCAGAACTTGGTGCTCCATTATCGAGCGGTTCAAGGTCAATGTCCTGTTCACCGCCCCGACCGCCCTGAGGATGCTCATGCGCGCCGGCGAGGAGGTCATCAAGGAGTTCGACCTGTCCGGACTGAGACACATCTGCTCTGCCGGCGAGCCCCTGAATCCTGAAGTGATACGTTGGGGCCTTGATGTGCTGGGCAAGCGCATTCATGATAATTGGTGGCAGACCGAGACGGGGGCGCCATGCATCGCCAACTTTCGGTGCATGGAGATCAAGCCCGGGTCCATGGGGCGGCCCATCCCCGGCGTGGTGGCCTCTGTGGTCGACGAGAACGGACAGGAGGTCGCCCCGGGAACCTATGGCTTCCTGGCGCTCCGCCCTGGTTGGCCTTCGATGATGACCGGCATATGGCGCAACACGCCGAGGTTCAAGGAGTACTTCGAGGTCCCCGGCTGGTACATATCCGGAGACCAGGCCTACCAGGACGAGGACGGGTACTTCTGGTTCCTGGGCCGCGCCGATGACGTCATCAAGACGTCCGGAGAACGTCTAGGTCCCTTCGAGGTGGAGTCGGCGCTGATCGAGCACCCTGCGGTCGCTGAAGCGGGAGTCATCGGCAAGCCCGATGAGCTCAGGGGCGAGATCGTGAAGGCCTTCATCACCCTGCGACCAGGGTTCACGCCATCAGATGGCTTGAGGGAAGAGATAACGACCTTCGTCAAGACCAGGCTGGCCTACTACGCCTACCCCAGAGAGATCGAGTTCGTCGATTCGTTGCCCAAGACCCGCTCGGGCAAGATCATGCGCCGGGTGCTGAAGGCCAAGGAGCTCGGCCAGCCGCTGGGCGACCTTACCATGTTGGACGATTGACCGGGAGGCGGGCCACGAGCTCATTGGGAAGCGGCCAGGCCGCTCACGCCACCTGGTATCCGGTCTCGGCGATCTTCTTCCTGATCTGATCGGGAGTGGTCGATCCTCCATCGTAGGCGACCTGCACCTCGCCCTTCTTAAGGTCTATCTTGACGGAGGATACGCCGGGCATGGCGCCGAGGGCGTCCTCGACCCTTTTCTGGCAGCCAGCGCACTTCATGCCCTTTACGTTCAGAGTGATCTCGTTCATTGTCGCACCAGACCACTATACATTGTTCAGCTCTAATGATTCTTTCCCGAAATAGTGGTTGGCCATCAGCAGCGGCGGTACGGCCAACTTCCGAAACGATCCCTTGGTCAGGCCTCCTTTCTCGAGCGGAGCGGTTCGAGCACATCACGCTATTCTTCTCCTTTAAGCGCGGCAGATCAGAGTAAGGTTGCTAAGACCGCTCGGCAACAATCATCATTCCTGCCCACAGGACGCGCTCGTACCTCTGGAAAGGACTCTCGCGATCGTTGGGAATGACATAGCATGACACATTCCTCATGACCCCGATACAACTCCTGGACAACCCATCGATGATGTGAAAGGCCCCTTGTTCGGAAGGGTCCGATGACAAAGGATCTGATAAGACAGAAATGAGACAGAAGTGCTCCCGCCGGGATTTGAACCCGGGTGTCGGCCTCGAAAGGGCCGAATGATTGGCCGGACTACACTACGGGAGCGTGTGGCAGGTTCGATAAAGAATCTAGTACTTAACCCTTAGCTATTCTCACTGGACAGCGTCCCTGAACCGAGCGAAGCGTCATGCTGGCAGGTCCTTTGGTGACCGCCGTCGATGCATCCGACCCGCATCGGTGAGCTTGCTCCGCCGGAACTGATTATTAGAGCGGACGGGCATCAAGCGTCCATGACCATCAAGGACACCGTCAGAACGGTCGGAGGCCTCATGGAGCTGGCCGCCAGGACCGCGCCCAAGGGGCTGGGGCAGGACTTCATCGAGACCATCCTACTGACCGACGAGCAGAAGGCCGCGGTCGGCAACGAGATGCTGAAGCTCGCTCAGGAGCGCGACCATGCCGGTTGGGAGCGAGACGGTCGGAACGTTCTGGACGCCGACGCGGTCGTCATGATTGGCCTCTTGCCGCACAAGGGGGCAGGACTGAACTGCGGTGCATGCGGACATCCGACCTGTGAGGAGTTCAACCGCCACTCGCTGTCGGCCGATTTCGACGGACCCAACTGCTCCATTCGCTGCCTCGACCTCGGCATCGCGCTTGGCTCGGCGGTCAAGATCGCCTCTAACATGAACGTGGACAATCGCATCATGTACCGCATCGGCGTGGCGGCCAAGCGGCTCGGGATCGGACGGTCGGTCCTCAGCCATGGCATACCTCTCTCCGCCACGGGCAAGAACATCTTCTTCGATCGGCAGCCGAAGAAGTGAAGGACGGTGTGCAGTTCGCACGTTCGCTGTCCAGGAAGGCCATGTGACGGCTAGGCAATCGGTGACGCCATCAGCATCGACAAGGAACATGTGCGTCAGTGCCTGGCCCTGTTGGAGAAGGCAAGGTCATCGCCACCAGGTCTGGAAGGCCCGCCAATTGCAGCTCAAAGTCCACCGATCAGGGCGATGGACGGGCCTGAGCGTCACGCCTGTCGGGGCGCCTTCCACTTCATGGCCGCATAGTACGCCACAAGGCCGGCGCAGAACACCGCCACCAGCACGAGGTCGTACCGGTCCACCAGCTCGACCGCCTCCTGCCAGGCCGGACCGGCCATCAATCCGGCCGCGGCCAGGAGGCCACAGAACGGTACTGAGCCGAGGAAAGAGTATAGAGCGTACCTCCGGACGTCCATCCTCGCCACCCCGGCCGGGAACGGGATCAGGTCCCGGACCACCGGGAAGAACTGGCTGATCAGGACCGCCGTGTCGCCATAACGCTCGAACCACGCCTCGGCCCTTGAGAGCCCATCGCCCTTCAGTCCGAGATAGTGGCCGTAGCGGTCGAGGAACGGACGTCCTCCCCACCGCGTGAGCGCATACATGAGCATGGAGCCCGCGGTGCTCCCGGCCGCTCCCGCCAGCGTCACGATGGCTATGTTCATGTCGCCGGTGTAGCAGGCGTAGCCGGCGAAGCCCATCACCGCCGCGCTGGGAACCGGCAGTATGGTGGCGTCCAGGGCCATGAGCATCGCCACTCCGGGGTAGCCGATGGCGACGATGAACTGCTCGATGAGCTCCACGCCTGGCTCCACGAAGGACATCCTCATCCACTTGAGCGGTGGATGGTGATAACCGTTTCTCAGTGCAGGCATAGAGCGCGGCCGGCCAGGTGCCGACCCTTTTCCCTTGGAGGACAAGGCCGGCCGCCAGAACAATGACCAGCATGCGAAAGCTCGCGCAGATTGCGTATAAAGGTTAAGTAAAACCCGCTGACACCCTCGACCTTCGAGGTGCGATATGACAGCGTTCAGACCATTCGATGAGAAGGGTACCCCCATCGAGGAGCAGGCCATGAGCTGGAAGGAACTGGTGACCGTGCCGTACGACAAGAAGGCCGTCGACCCGCACACCCGGACCAGGGTCATACTGATGAACGGGATCGAGAACAATGCCACCCTCACGAAGCACGCGATCGCCAGGTTGTGCCCCAAACCGGAGGTAAAGAAGGCCTTGGCCATCACCCGAAGGGTGGACTCGATGCAGCAACAGGCCGTCAACTGGATGAACCCCGCCCAGCAGACGATAACCGAAACGACCTTGGGCTTCGAGCAGGTGGCGTTCGATCTAACGGCCAACCTGGCCCAGAACGAGGAGGACGCGTATCAGAAGGCCACCTTGGACTTCGCCCTGCTGGAGGACTTCGACCATCTGTACCGCTACGCCTTCCTGTACCAGCAGCTTGAGGGCGGCGATGCCAGCAAGTTCCTCAAGGACACCATCGACATCAAGGAGGGCCGGCCCACCAGGGTGCACCACAGGCACCCGTCGGACGAGATGAGGAGGTCGTGGGACAAGAACACCGCCTCCCCCAAGACCAAGATGAACTACTTCACCATCGTGTCCGCCGAGCAGCAGACCGAGCTGTTCTACAAATCCCACGGGCAGATGTACGAGGACGAGCTGGCCCGGGGGCTTTACACCGAGATCGCCGACGTGGAAGAGCAGCACGTCACGCTGTACGAGTCCCTGGGGGACGGCAGCATGACCCCGCTGGAGATGAACTTCCTGATGGAGGTGAACGAAGCGTACAACTACTGGTCGTGCGCCCAGACGGAGAGCGACCCGAGGTTCAGGCAGTTCTGGGAGGAGATGATGAGGGACGAGATCGGGCACGTGCGGTCGGCCATGGACCTCCTGCAGAGGTTCGAGAACAAGGACCCCGAGAAGGTGCTGGGCGGCGATCGGATCGAAGTGCCCATCGTGTTCGAGGAGACCAAGGGCTACGTCAACAGGGTACTGGAGGAGCAGAGGGGTCTCCAGCCCTACAACATGGAGTACATGCCCGAGCACAAGGTCCCCAAGGACTGGCCGTCCTTTGCCTACCGCGACCGGCTCAACGGGAGGTGGACTCCTTCCGAGGTGGTGGTCAGCGCATCGGGCGGCAGGGGCAAGGAGAGGGTGAAGGTCCAGGCGAGGCAGAGGTAGGCCCGCCGCCCTTTTCCTTTTTCTCATGCCAGGACGCCGACGCGAGCCGAATGGAGCCACATTCGCTGGGGTTCGCTTACATTCTTATATATGGTGGGTTTATGTCAAGCCCATCCTTGCCCAATGGACCAGTTCCACCGAGGCACCTCACGGAGGCTATCATTGACCCAATATGGACCCGAAGAACAAAGCGAAGAGATCACACGTTGCCCATTCCCCAATCACAAAGAAGGTGAGATGTTCGGAGTGGCCGATCAGCTCTTGGGAGCGTCCCGCATCAAGGTGATGTGCGAGGACGGCGTATCGAGGATGGGGCGCATCCCCGGAAAGATCCGCAAGCGGATGTGGATCCGAGAGGGCGACCTGCTCATCGTGAAGCCATGGGAGTTCGAGCCCACCAAGGCCGACATCATGTACCGATACACCAAGACCCAGGCCAGCTATCTGCACCGCAGAAGGGCCATACCCAAGAACCTAGACATCTTCTGAGGTGGTCGCTTTGCCTCGGGATGAGGCCTATGATGCCCTCGAGCACAAGGTCATGGAGCTGCGCCAGAACACCCGCACCGGTGATGAGCGCCAGACCATGTCAGAGGTGTTCGACGATGACACCATCCTAGGCATATACAAGCTGATGAAGGACGGGGTCATCGATACCCTGGAGTATCCGGTCTCCACCGGCAAGGAAGGAAACGTGTTCGCCGCCCGCGACCCCAAGGGCAAGATGGTGGCGCTCAAGATATACCGCACGTCCAACGCCACCTTCAACCGGATATCCCGGTACATCGAGGGGGACAAGCGGTTCAGGGACCTGAGCGGCTCCCGGAGGAAGATCATCATGGCCTGGGCCAGCAAGGAGTTCCGCAACCTGCAGCGCATGCACGACGCGGGCGTGAACGTCCCCCAGCCGCTGCGCTTCCACCGCAACATGGTGGTCATGAGGTACATCGGCACGCAGAAGGCGCCGGCCCCCCTGCTCAAGGACGTGATCATAGAGGACCCGACCGAGATGTACGAGTATTTGCTGGAGCAGATGCGGCTGTCCTACCAGGAGGCGGGCCTGGTGCACGCCGACCTGAGCGAGTACAACATACTCTACTATCGCCGCAAGGCGTTCATCATCGATGTCGGCCAGGCGGTCCTGGTAGACCACGCCAACGCCAAGGATTTCCTGTACAGGGACATAGACAACATAAACCGCTTCTTCCGTTCCCGCGGCGTTGATATAAAGGACCGCGAGGACATATTCAAGGACATTACGGAGATGGAAGAATGAGACTGGTGCGCATTCCAAAGGACCGCGTCGGTGCGCTCATCGGCGAGGGAGGCGAGACCAAGGAGCTGATCGAGAGGCGCGCCGGGGTCAGACTGGACATCGACAGCGAGGGCGAGGTGAACATCAGGGACAACCCCAACGACCCGCTCGCCGCGCTCAAGGTCATGGACCTCGTCAAGGCCATCGGGAGGGGCTTCGCCCCCCACCGGGCCATGCGACTGCTGGACGAGGACGAGTACCTGGAGATCGTGGAGATCGGCGACTTCGTGGGCAAGAAGTCCGACAAGCTGAGCCGCATGCGTTCGCGGTTGATCGGCACCAATGGCAAGACCCGGCGGATAATAGAGGACCTGACCGGGGCCAACGTGTCCATCTACGGTTCGACCGTGGCGCTCATCGGCAATTCGGTCCAGCTTCCAGTGGCCAAGAAGGCGGTGGAGATGATCCTGCGCGGTTCGGAGCACGCCACCGTGTACCGGTACCTGGAGAGGTCCAGGCTACGCTGCGCATCGCCGAGATGGGCTTCTCCTGAAGAGGGCCGCGAGGCCGGAGCAAGGAGTTTATATCCAAGCATCTTTGGGGGCCAGGGCGAGGACGGCGGACGACCGCATCGCCATCAGGTGACATTATGAACAAGATCATAGACCGGGCCGAACGGGCGCTGCAACGCGACCTTTGCGACCACTGCCTGGGCCGCCTCTTCGCCCAGGTGGAGAGCGGCACCACGAACAAGGAAAGGGGGCGCGACATGCGCATCGCGGTGGCGCTGGACCGCGGGGCCAGGAGCGAGGAGCTCCCCCCGCACGAGACGTGCTGGCTCTGCGAGGACCTGTTCGAGCAGCTGCCCCGCTTCGCCGAGGCGGCGGCCGAGAAGCTGTCCGAGATAGAGTACGGAACGTTCCTCATCGGCACGAGGGTCGACCCGGTCCTGCAGGACCGCGAGGAGCAGCTATGGTCCGAGGTCGGAGGGGAGACGGCCGAGCCCATCAAGGCGGAGCTCAACCGGGAGATAGGCAAGCTGGTCGAGGCCACCGTGCACAAGGACGTCGATTTCACCTCCCCGGACGTCGTTGCCTTGGTCGACACCCGCTTCGGCCATGTCGAGCTTAACATCGCCCCCTTGTTCATCTACGGCCGCTACCGCAAGTACTCGAGGGAGATCCCCCAGACCCGGTGGCCGTGCCGGATCTGCCGGGGAAAGGGCTGCAAGCGGTGCGGCGGGGCGGGGAAGATGTACCCGGACAGCGTGCAGGAGCTCATCGGCGACCCGCTGGTGCGCGAGGCCGAGGGGCGGGACCATTTCTTCCATGGGATGGGGCGCGAGGACATCGACGCCCGCATGCTAGGCACCGGCCGGCCGTTCATCCTAGAGATCGCCGAGCCACGAAAGAGATATCTCGACCTTCAAGAAATGGAGAGGCTCGCCAACGAGAACGGAAGAGGCCTCGCCGACTTCTCCGAGCTGCGATGGAGCACCCGGGACGAGGTGCGCCAGATCAAGGCAGCCACCCCCGACAAGGTGTACCGCGCGGAAGTGTCCATTCAAGGTAAAGTTAATAAGGGGAGGATGGATGAGGTAGTCAAATCGCTAAACCAAGCGCGTATCACCCAGCAGACGCCAACGAGGGTCGCCCACCGACGGGCCGACCTGGCCAGGGAGCGGACCATCCGGGAACTGGCCATAGAGTCGCTGGAGGAGGACAAGCTCGTCCTCAGGCTGAGAACGGAGTCCGGGACCTATGTCAAGGAGTTCGTCAGCGGTGACGGAGGGAGGACCGTGCCATCCCTGGCCGGTTCGCTCGGTGTCCCCTGCCAGGTTACCGCGCTGGATGTGATACAGATCATCGATAACGCTAACGAGGGATGAAAAATGGTTAAGGCATCCAAAGGCACCCGGAGCAAGACGCGCCAGATCTTCAGGAAGACTCCCCGCCTGAAGGGCAAGACCCCCATCACCCACGAGTTCCGCACGTTCGACATGGGCGAGAAGGTGAGCGTGGTCATCGACCCCTCCATACACTACGGGCTTCCGCACTCCCGCTTCCAGGGAAAGACCGGAGTGGTGACTGGACAGCAGGGTCGAGCCTTCGTCGTGGAGCTCCGCGACGGCAACAAGCTCAAGACGGTAATCACCAGGCCAGAACACCTGAAGAAGGCACTCTGAGGTCACCACATGTCCGAGGAGCGCTACGTCACCCTGGCAGAGGTCAAGGAGCTATTGGAAGGTTCGGCAGAGCAGCGCGAGCTGGCGCCGGACCAGAAGCTGGCTCTCGACCATGCTCAGAAGGTAGCAAAGCTCCCGGCCGACAAGGCAAGGGAGCTACAGGCCAAGCTGGCCGAACTGGGATTCATCAGCGAGGCTCTCTGCGCCAAGATCGCTGACATCCTACCGTCCCATCCCGACGACGTACGTGTGCTGTTCTCCAAGGAAAGGATGGTCTTGGAGAAGAAGAACATCGAACAGATATTATCTACCGTGCAAGACTATCGGTAGAAGCAGCCGGGCTGATCACATGGAGGATTACGCGCTTGTATTAGACTACTTACCGCAGGGCCTGCCTACTGACAAGAGTTTTAAGAAGGAGCCGCTGGTGATGGCGATCGGGGACTCGGAGTTCAAGCTCTTCGAGCTCGTACCCAAGCCTGATGCCATTATCACCATCGGGGACAGGGTCTACATCGGTAAGGAGCCAGAGAAGCGCGACCAGATCACCCACGTGAAGAGGCGCATCGGGTACGAGGAGCTGACCGCGGCCGCCCAGGCCGAGCTGCCGTACATACTGCTGGACATCGTGAACTCGCAGGAGGAGCGCTTCGTCAAGTTCTTCAACGAGGCCCAGGCGATCACCACCCGGTTCCACATGCTGGAGCTCATACCCGGCCTGGGGAAGAAGACCATGTGGGCCATCGTGGAGGAGCGGAAGAAGGGCCCCTTCCTCGACTACGCCGACATATCCAAGCGCGTGACCACGGTGAAGCAGCCCCAGAAGCTCATCGCCAAGCGCATCGAGGACGAGCTCTCGGACCCCAGCCAGAAGTACCGCATATTCGTCTCGCGATGAACCCTTCGGAGATAGCGGCCATACTCGCCGAGCTGGGCGCCTCGCCGGCCAAGAGCAGGGGCCAGAACTTCCTGATAGACGACAGGGTGGCCGACCGGCAGATAGAGCATGCCGGGCTCTCGCCCCAGGACACGGTGCTGGAGGTCGGACCCGGCCTGGGCATGTTGACCGGCCGCCTGGCCGCGCATGCCGGCAAGGTCATAGCCATCGAGACCGACGCCAAGCTGGCGTCCTTCCTGGTCGGTCGGCTCCCCGAGAACGTGGAGCTGATCGAGGGGGACGCCCTCGCGGTGGATTTTCCTCCCTTCGACAAGTTCGTCTCCAACCTTCCCTACTCCATCTCCTCGCCGATCATATTCAAGCTGCTGGAGCATCGCTTCGAGAAGGGCGTGGTCATGCTCCAGAAGGAATTCGCCGATCGTATGGTGGCCCTGCCCGGCAGCGACGACTATTCGCGCCTGACCGTCAATGTATACTATCGATCGGAGTGCCGCATCCTGGAGAAGGTGCCACGCTCCCGTTTCTGGCCGGCACCCAAGGTGGACTCGGCCGTGGTGGAGCTCGTGCCCCGACCGCCGCCGTTCGAGGTCGAGGACGAGAGACTCTTCTTCCGCCTGGTGGAGATGCTGTTCCAGAACCGCCGCAAGAAGATCGGGACCGTGCTGAGGATGCGCTCCCTCGTAACGGCCGAGCAGAAGGCGCTGCTGCCGTATGTCGACCTGCGCGTCGAGGTGCTGTCTCCCGAGCAGATCGGCGAGCTGTCCGACAGGGTCGCCGAGCTGAGGGCGAGATAAAAATAGCCGTCGCTCCCCTCATCGGGCGACCACATGCTCACGCTGATGGAGATCAATGAAAGGTTCGAGCGCTTCGCGCGTCTGGAGCGCCGGCCGCTGTTCGTGCTTGGCTCAGACGAGATGCCCGAGGGCGCCGTCCCCCTGGGCCGGGTCGACCGATGCGTCGCCCGGGCCCTGTTGAAGAGCGCCTCCGACCGCTCGTTCCCGCCCATGGTCGTCGGGGAGGACGTCCGGGAGAAATGCTGCCCCGGCGGCCTGATCTGGCTGGGCTTCGCCTCCCTCATGCCCAAGCTGCCCTTCTTCCTGTCCACCGGCACTCCCGAGTACCGGGGCGGGGAGGCGGAGCGGCTGAAGCCGTCCCCCGAGGCGGCGCTGAGGTTCCTCCAGGCGCCGGGCGAGATCACCCCGCCAGGCCGTTACATCGTCATAGCCGGAGCGGGCTCCGTGACGGACGAGGCAGCGGTCCGCTCCCTGCTGGTCATCGGGACGGCCGAGCAGGTCAGGAACCTGGGGGGCCTGGTCCATTATGGCTCGGAGGACATCTTCCGTTCGGTCCTCATGCCCGCCGGGGCCGCCTGCGCTTCCATGATCACCTACGCCGCCGGCATGGCCTCGAGGGCCCCCCCGGGACGTCGCTTACATCGGTCCGGTGGACCCCACCGGCAACGCCTGGTTCCCGCCCGATGCCCTCAGTTTCGCCGCGCCGATCGAGCTGGCGAGGCGAATGGTCGAGGACATGCCCTCGTCCTTCATGGGCGGAAGGGCGGAGGTGGCGTTCCCTGACCGTCGCGAGGGAATGAACGGTCCATGAGGGTCCCGTTCGATCATGTAGCGAGCCGCCCGGCGATGTTCGGAACCGCCCAGCTCGCATGACCTAGGACATCACGGCATCGGATGGTGCAATGATATTTCTATGGTGGGGGTATTCTGAAAGCGAGGCAGGGAGATGCAGATAGGTATCGTCGGTAAGCCCAACGTCGGCAAGTCAACCTTCTTTTGCTCAGCCACGCTGGCCACCGTGGAGATCGCTTCTTACCCGTTCACCACCATCAAGGCCAATCGGGGCGTCGGCTATGTGCGGGGAAAATGCCCGCACGTGGAGCTGGGCACGCAGTGCATGCCTCGGAACGCCGCCTGCGAGAACGGCACCCGCCTGATACCCATCGAGCTGCTGGACGTGGCGGGCCTGGTGCCAGACGCCTGCCAGGGCCGCGGACTGGGCAACCAGTTCCTGGACGACCTCCGGCAGGCGGATGCGCTCATACACGTGGTGGACGCCTCCGGCGCCACCGACCTGGAAGGCAACGCGGTGCCGGCGGGATCGCACGACCCCCTGGAGGACGTGCGGTTCCTGGAGCGGGAGGTCGCCATGTGGATCAAGGGCATACTGGAGCGGGGATGGGAGAGGAGCGCCCGGCAGGCCCACATGGAGGGCAAGAACATCGAGCTGCTCATCCACGAGCGCTTGACCGGACTGGGCGTGACGCCGCTTCACGTCAACGCCGCCCTGCGCGAGGTGCAGCCGCCCGAGAACCCCCAGACCTGGGACGAGGAGATCATGTACCGCGTGTCGGACACCATCAGAAGGCACGCCAAGCCCATGATCGTCGCCCTGAACAAGGCCGACCAGGCCGACGACGCCCAGCTAAAGAGACTGATCGAGGCCCTGGGCCCCATGACCGTGCCGACCCTGGCGGAGACCGAGCTGGCGCTCAAGCGGGCCGCCAGGTCCGGCCTGATCGAATATCTCCCCGGCGACGCAACGTTCACCGTTCCCGACCCGTCGAGGCTGAACGCCGCCCAGACCAAGGCCATCGATCTGCTCAGGAGCAACATCGAACGGTTCGGCGGCACCGGGGTGCAGCAGTGCCTGGAGACGGCCGCGTACCGTCTGCTGGACCAGATCGTGGTGTACCCGGTGGAGGACGAGACGCGGATGACCGACCACGAGGGCCGGGTGCTTCCCGACGCGTTCATGGTGCCCCGGGCACCACCGCTAGAGAGCTGGCCTACAGGGTGCACACCGAGCTGGGAGAAAATTTCATAAGGGCCATAAACGTCAGAACGCATCGCGTCGTGGGCAACGATTACGTGCTCCAGAACGAGGACGTGATCACCATCGTATCGAGGAAGTGAACCGAGTGGGAAGATGGAACGTCAGGCTGTTGAGCGCAACATACCGTCGCGCAGAGGATGACCAGCTGTCCGTGGAGCTGTACGGCAAGGTGGACGACGGGCGCTCCCTGGTGGCCCGCTACGTGGGCTTCGAGCCGTACTTCCACCTGGTGGAGCCGGACGATGATGCCCTGGAGACGCTTCGAAAGGACCCGGACGTGCGAAGGGTCGAGCGCATCGAGCTGTTCCACCGGGGGAAGCTGCGAAAGGCCGCCAAGGTGGTGGTCCGCTTCCCCTGGCTGGTCCCCGATTTCCGCTCCCGGCTGAGGCGCCAGTTCGAGGTCCTGGCCGCCGACATCCCCTTCCACCACCGCTTCATCTACGACCACGACCTCAACGCCTGCGTGCAGATCGTGGGGGAGGAGACCAAGGGCAGCTACCGTACCGACCTGGTGGTGGACATCGCCAGCCGGGGCGGCGGACCGGACATCTCCAACCTGGAGCCGTTCAACCCGTCCCTCAAGGTCCTATCGTTCGACATCGAGAACAGCATCAGCGACGGACACATCCTGACCATCTGCTACGTCATAAGGGAGAACGGCGAGCTCCGAGAGGGAGCGCCCCTCCACGGAACGGAGAGGGAGATCATCGACGCCTTCACCGAGGTCATACAGAACGAGGACCCGGACGTCATCACAGGGTACAACATAGACAACTACGACATACCGACGGTGATGGAAAGGGCCAAGGCCTGCAGCTCGGGACGGCTGGCGTGGGGCCGGGACCTCGGCGAGCCGCGGCGGACCGGCCAGCGCGGGTGGAAGGTCACCGGCCGGCTGGTGGTGGACGCCTGGTGGGCCGCCAAGATGGCCCTCCGCCCCAAGCAGGAGACGCTCAACTACGTGGCCAAGCTGGCCCTGGGCGAGGAGAAGATGGACGTCGACCCCTCCAAGATGGACGAGGAGTGGGAGCGGGACCGTGACAAGGTGATGAGGTACTGCATCAAGGACGCCGAGCTGGCGCTCAGGATCCTGGAGCACGTGGGGTCGCTGCGCCGCACCATGGACCTGGCGGCGGTGTCCAAGCTTCCCATGGAGGACGTGCAGACGTCCGGCAACTCCACGCTCATCGACTCCATCCTGATACGCGAGGCCGACCGCGTGCCGGCGCCGTTCGGGCCAGTGGGAGTGCCGTTGACCTCCCGCCTGGACGACGACGAGGACGAGGCCATCGAGGGCGGGTACGTGCACACCATAGAGCCGGGGCTGTACCACTGGGTCATCGTGCTGGACTTCAAGTCGATGTATCCCTCGCTCATCATCAGCAAGAACATCTGCTTCACCACGCTGAGCGATGACGGCGAGATCGTCTCCCCCAGCGGGGCGAGGTTCCTCAGCAGGGAGCGCCGGACCGGCCTGCTGCCCGGCATCCTGAGCGACCTGATGGCACAGAGGGACGACATCAAGAGGAGGATGAAGGCCAGCGACGATCCGGACGAACGCCGCTACTACAATGGTCTGCAGGAGGCGGTCAAGATCCTCATGAACGCCTTCTACGGGGTGTTCGCCTCATCGTTCTACCGGTTCACGGACCGCAACATCGGCTCGGCCATCACCTCCTTCGCCCGGGAGACCACCAAGACACTCATCAAGCGGCTGGAGGAGCACGGCATCAAGGTCATCTACAGCGATACCGACAGCCTGTTCATACAGTCCCCGTATGACAATCTGGACGAGACGGTGAAGTTCGGCACCGAGATCGCCGATCGGTTCTCCAGGGAGATCTCCCAGATGGAGTTCGAGAAGGTCTTCGAATCGTTGTTCTCCCATGCCAAGAAGCGCTACGTTGGCCGCTCGGTGTGGCCGACCGAGGGGATGATCGTCCGCGGCTACGAGATCAGGAGGACCGATTCCTTCAACCTGCAGAGCGAGCTGCTGACCGAGGTCTTCGAGAAGATCCTGGACGGCGCCCCCCGAGGAGGGCGTCAGGGTTGCCAGGGAGGCCGTCTCCCGGGCGCTGGAGTGCAAGGTGCCGGTCGAGGACCTGGTCATATCCCGCACCTGCAAGACGTTCAGCTCCTACAAGGACCCCGACTCCCAGGCCAACGTGCAGACGGCCAAGAAGCTCATGGCCATGGGCTATGACTTCGTCCCGGGTATGAAGGTGTCATGGGTCGTGACCGATTCCAGGAAGACGCCACAGGAGGTGGAGCCATACATCTCGGGGCGTCCGTTCGAGCACCGCCCCGATTGCCGCTATTACGCGGAGCGGCTGGCGCAGACCGCCGCCCGCGCCACCGAGGTGTTCGGCTGGGGGGAGAAGGACCTCATGACCGGCTCCCAGCAGGCCACCCTGTTCGATGCCTCGTTCTCGTCCCCCGGACCGGCCAGGACCAAGAGCAAACCGGAGAAAAAACCGGCAAAGAAGCTCGATTTGCGAGACTTCATGTGATAGACCGCCGTCTTATCAACAATCAAAGCCAGACGGTTAGCTTTAACTTCCTGTCGGGACGTGCTAACAGCGGTGTCGGATCTGACAGGAAGACTGCAGCTCATTGGAGAGTGGGCCAACGGCTCGCTTGCACAGAACGGAGAATGCCGCGCGCTGGACATGAACTCGCTCAACGAGATCATCCGTCGGAGCATCAACGAGATAGACCTCCAGCTGCTGCTGGTGGGAATGTTGGCCATGCTGGGGATCGATCGCGGGGAGGAGCGCATGAGGTACGTTCTGGAGATCTGCGTGCCCCTGGCCGCGGAGGAGGGGGAGGAGTTCGACCTCGAGCTCCTGCAACGAAGGACCTCGGCGCTGACGGAGCTGAAGGACATGGGATTCTATCTATCGGGAGATAGAGGCGGATCGGTCAGGTGCTACAAGGAAGGGGCCGTCGAGGACCTGGAGAAGGACCTCTTGGCGATCGAGACCGCCCTGGCCAAGTGACCTGGCGGCCTCATAAATTATTATATATGGTAGGGGCTTCTCCCAAGCTCTAGTCACGAGATGCTATCTCGTCGGAGATGTGCCCGCCCCGGCGGGTGAATCCATAAACGCCGCAAGGCAAGGTGAACGCATATGGCAAACGAAGTCGAGAACCTTCCCGAGGAAGAGGTCAAGAGGCCTGTTAGCGGGAAGGACATGTACCATTATATTGCAGAGGCGTGGAACACGCGTCCGATAGCTACGTGAAGCAGGCGCAGTGGGAGCGCCTCATTCAGTGGCGCAAGGATGAGAATTACATCAGGGTCGAGCACCCCACCCGCCTGGACAGGGCGAGGAAGCTCGGCTACAAGGCCAAGCAGGGCTTCGTCGTGGTCCGCGGCAGGGTCCGCAAGGGATCCCTGCGCAAGAGGCAGATCCGCAAGGGCCGCCGCGCCAAGCGCCGCGGTATCAACAAGATCACCACCGGCAAGAGCCTGCAGAGGATCGCCGAGGAGAGGTGCGCCAAGCGGTATCCCAACCTCGAGGTGCTGAACTCCTACTGGGTGGGACAGGACGGCCTCCACGAGTGGTTCGAGATCATCCTGGTGGACCCGCACCACCCCGTGATCAAGGCGGATAAGAACATCAACTGGATCTGCGAGAAGCAGCACAAGAACCGTGCCTTCCGCGGACTCACCGCCGCGGGCAAGGCCGGTCGCGGGCTGAAGTGGAAGGGCAAGGGCGCCGAGAAGGTCCGCCCCTCCATCAACGCTCACAAGCACCAGGGCAAGTAAACCCCTTCCTTTCATCCCCTTTTTTTATTTTCTGCGAACCAGTAGCGCAGCGGCCACAATGATCACCACGGCGATCGCGGCGTAGACCAGCAACGTTCCCGTTCCTCGGGGCGAATCGGCGACGGCATCGATGGTGATCTTGAAGGACATATCGATCGAGTTGCCGGCCCGGTCCACCGCATGGACCGCCAAGGAGTGGTTACCGGCGGCCAGCGGAGCGGAGGGGACGATCACCATGACGCCATGGTCCCAGATGACGTCGTGGTCGACGCCGAGGAGGCAGGTGGTGCTGTTCCGGTCCACTTCCTCGGAGAACGTGATGCGGATGGTGCCGTTCGCCCGTTCGATGGTCGCCGCCGGGGGCGTGGTATCGATCTCCACCGAGACCGACCGAACGTCCATGAGCCCGCTGGCGTCCCACGCCATCGCCTCTATGACATGGACACCGTCCTCAAGGCCGTCGAACGTGTGGCATAAGGCGGAGGATATATTGTGCCATTCCCCGCCGTCGACGCGGACCTGGGCCCATGTCTCCCGGGGCCCGGCGAAGGAGCAGGAGACGTTCAGGCTCGATGACGATGCGGTCCCGCCCTGGGGGCCGAGGATCTCGATCACCGGAGCGGTGGCGGCCACGGTGAACGTCACCTTGCTGGAGGCCCGGTTCCCCACGGCGTCCCGGGCGATGACGGTCAGCGTATGCTCGCCGTCGGCCAGCTCGACCGACAGGTCCATGCTCCCCTTTACGGCCTCTCCGATGGTCGCGCCGTCCAGCTGGACCGTCACGGTCGAGAGGCCAGAGCCCTGGTCCGACGCCCTGATCGATATGTCGACGTGGGACGAGCCCATCACCCCTGGGGTCGGGGACGCTATGGTGATGGACGGCTTGGTGAGGTCCAGTCGGAAGCTTACCGACGATTCCGCCCTGTTCCCCGCCCCATCATACGCCACGACGGTCACGGTGTGCCGCCCTTCGGCGAGCCCGGTGAACGTTCTCGCCACGCTAAGGCCCATGTCCTCGAACGCACCGCCGTCCAGACTGATCTCGTAGCGATCGATACCGGCCCCGTCGTCGCTCCCGGCCCATCTGACCGCCGCGGAGGCGGTCCATTTGCCGTCCGCCGGGCTCACGATGCCGATCGACGGCGGGGTCACGTCCGGCACGTACACCTCGAACGGACTGCTCCAATCCCCCGCCCCAAGGGCGGTGAGCGCCCGGATGCGGTAGCTGTATGAGGCCGTCTCGGAGACCGCATCCTCCATGGCGCGGACCTCGGCAGCTAGGATGTTCGATGTCACGCCATCGGGACCGGTGCGCTCCACCTCATAGCCGATCAGTTCCGCCATGGCGAACTCCGGCACATCCCAGGAGAGGTGGGTCACGCCTCCGACCACCTCGGCCGTGAACGCTCGCGGAACGGAGGACGGCGTCGAGAACGGATGCTGGTCGGCGGAATGGCCGACGTCATAGGGCGTGTCGCTGAACCAGTCCCCGTCCTGGTCCGTGGTCCAATCGGACCAATGGTTCCCGTGCCCTTCCCAGCTCCACGCGGAGCCGCCCAGGTCCATGGCCTGGGCCCTGACGTCGTCTCCCTCACCGACGCCATTGTTCCCGACGAACGCATTGAGATGGACGGTCCAGCCGGAAGAGCGAGCGATCACCGCGAAGCCTTCGTTGTCCCTGAACAGGTTCTCGCTCACGGACCCGCTCCCATCGATGTCCAGGCCGATCCCGTTGCCGATGAACCTGTTGCCGTCGACCATCGCGCTGGAACCCTCCAGCAGCAGGCCGATGCCGTTATCGGCGAACGTGCTTCCGGTGAAGCGCACGTTGCTCACATTGTACAGATGCGCCGCCGCCCCGTCCGCTCCGCTCAGGATGCAGTTGGATATGATCAGGTGCAGGGTCGTGTTCCCAATGTACAGGCCGCCCATGGGCATCGTCATGTTCGATATCATCAGGGGCGAGTCCTCGCTCCCCGACCCGGGCCACCCCATCCGTTCCGACATCCCCAGGAGCTCATGGTCGCCGTCGATGCGAAGTTCATCGATGGCCCAGGTGACGGCGTCCACCATCCCGCTCCCGCCGCCCGCCCCCCCGGCGCTCGTATGACCAGCATATCTCATGCTCCCCGGCCGGGACGTCCACGCTCTTCGACCGCCAGCCGGAGGTGCCGTCGATGGAGGCGACCTTGACGCCGTCGAGATGCACCGACAACGTATCGTCGTATCCCATGGCATCGATCGCCCAATTGAACTCGAGGGTTCCTGGGCCCGACACGATGGCCTTCACCCAGGATGTACCGGACGCTATGTCCCCGCTCTGCGCGACCGCCCCGCCCACCGATGGGTCGAACCTCACGGCCGTCCAGGCGGACGTTCCGCCGGTGGTCACGCGGGACGTGGCCAGGTCCAAGGCGGTGTGGAGCGGCAGGGCCTCGTACGCCGGCGCCTGCACCGATGCGGTGCGGGAGCTCGGCACATCGGAGGATATGGGCGAGACGGTGGAAGGGCGGCCTGGAACGTACATGTCGTAATATTCCATTCGGAGCGAGGATATGGTGCACGCGACGCTAATGGAGAGGGTGAACATCTGCCCCGGACCGACGTACTCGTCGGTGACGTCCAGCAGCATGAAGGAGGGCATGCGGACCTTGGCGGCGTTAGCGCCCGTGTTGTACCTGGGCGTGATCTCCCCGCCCTCGGTGCGCACGGTGATCTGGGAGCTCTGATAGAGAGGGCCGTCGAAGTGCCACACCATCAAGGCGGTGGGCTCGTAGTCCTGGCGGTCCACGACGTAGGTCAAGTACAGCTTTCCCGAGGCGCCGATCTCCTTGATGGCCTCGTACGTCAACCAGTAGAAGCCATTATCGCCGAAGCCGGTGCCCCATGAGTTCACCACCTTGAACGCTCCCTGCTCCCCGTCCTCGACGATGGAGTCGTCGTACCCCACCAGGGTCTGGGCGTGGTCCGCCGCCCCCACCGCGTACTCTCGGCTGGACAGCACGTAGTTGTCGCGGAAGGGGTTGATGTTGCTCGACGTCATGGCGAAGGTCACTGGAATCCCTGAGACGATGAGGGCCTTCACCTCCTCGATGGTGGCGTCGCCCTGGTAGCCCAGCGACACCGTCTCCTGGGGACGATGGAGGGGCGCCTCCCTGAACGCCTCCTCCGAGCCCCAGGACCAAAAGTCGCTCTCATCGTACGGCATGGTGGCCATGGTGGCCGCCCCCCAGTCGCACAGCGCGTCGGCCACCGCTTCCATCCAGGTGCCCTTGTCCTGACCGCCCGACACCCGGTTGTATCCCCAGGCGGGGGAGATCTGGTGCTCCGGATTGGTCTTGGCGTCGGTCCAACCATTGTCCCTGGCCTCCTGATAGCCATAGCAGTAATAAGCCAGGGCCCAGGCCGCGCAGCTGCCCTGGCTGCCCTGGTGCCCCACCGCCGGGAACCACGGGTCCTGGGACAGGTCGATCGACGGCGGAAGGTACGCGTTGGCCATCGGGGCCACCCCTCGGCCGTAGTACTCCTGTCGGGCCTCGTCAGGAGGGGGGACGAACCCCGTCCCGCGGCCCTCCCATGCGCTGCCCTGCTCGTCCAGCGAATGGGCGGGCGTCTGCCCCGGATCGGCCAGGGCCAGGGGCGCTAGCGGGGACAGAGATAGGAATAACAGAAGGGCGGCGACGAAGGTCGCCATGCGTCGCGGGGGGGCCGTGCGAGGACGTCACGGGATTTCGAGCAAGAGAACCAATCGGGCGTCTTTAAGGTTTGTAGCCGAGAACAATAATTAATTCTAGGCGATAGGAGAGCTCATCGCCTGATGTCCTGGAGGCGTTCCGACAGCTCGGCCTCGGTCATTCCTATCAGGGGGTAGAACGCCGGGACGCCGGCCTCGGCGGCGCACGTGAGGTCGATGTCCTCCAGTCGGTGACCGAACACCACTCCCAGGGCCTTGGACGTGCGCAGCGCCGACTGGAGCGCGTCGCTCTCCAGTCTTTTCAGCCGGGGGTCCCAGCTATCCAGGACATCGGCGTGGTGGTCGCCCCACACCAGCACCTTGCAGCCGCGCTTCATGAGCATCCAGGCCGCCAGGGCATCTCGTTCGCTGTGCACCGAGGCCACCACCTTTCCCTGGCTGCCGAGCGGCAGGCCCCCCGGTCCGGGGATGTAGCGGTCGAAGATGAAGGCCCTCTTGCCCCTCACCTCCACGTAGATGGTGACATCCGGCCGGGTGAGGTCGACCCTGATCCCCCGGTCCTCGTTGGCCAGGAAGATCGCCGAACCCACCTCGCGTCCCACGTCCATGCTGGTGTAGGGATGGCTTCCCTCCCTGCGGGCCTTGACGGCGAACGACGCTCCCTGGCCGAGGATGGAGCGTGACATCTCCGCCGCCGTGCTCTGCATCTCCTCCATGTCGGAGCCGCACTCGATGGCCGGGCTGACCGAGGCCACGCCGAACACATGGACCAACGCCGACACCGCCTCGTCGATGCGGTCGGTGCGAACGTAGATGCGCCCTGCCTCGCAGTTGATCAGCGCCTCGATGCGCTCCCTGGCCAGGGCAGCCTCCATGTTATCGAGCAGTATCGATTCGAAGTGCCTCCGCACCCCGGGCGACTTGAGGCCCACCTCGGCATACCGGACCAGGACGATGTTCACGCCCGTCCATCACCCCAGCGGTAAAAAAACCTTCCCGGAGGAACTATCTACCGCCAGTGCCATGGTGACCCGTGGACCTCCTGCTCACCGCCGGTGTGCTGCTGGCGTCAGCATTCGCGGGCATCATCGGCTCGATGTTCGGCCTAGGCGGAGGCATCATCATCATTCCGTTGCTGACCCTGGCCCTGGGGTTCGACATGAAGGACGCCATAGGGGCCAGCCTGATCGGCGTCATTGCGTCCTCCACCGGGGCGGCCGGCCGGTACGTGAGCCAGGGACTGGTGAACATACGCCTGGGCATGCTGATGGAGCCGGCCACCACGATAGGTTCCATCGCGGGGGCGCTCCTGGCGGTGTACCTCGACCAGGACATCCTGGCCCTGGCCTTCGCCGCCGTCCTGCTGTACAGCGCCTACTACATGTTCAAGAAGCCGGAGGTGACAGTGCACGCCCGCCGCGAGGAGTTCTGCCGTTTTCTTGACTCGTCCTACGTGGACCCCCGGACGGGCGAGAAGGTCGAGTACCGGGTCCACAACCTTCGCCGTGGCCTGCTGGCCAGTTTCGCCGCGGGGAACATGTCGGGAATGCTGGGCGTGGGCGGAGGCATCGTCAAGGTGCCAGCCATGAACGTATGGATGGGCGTCCCCATGAGAGCGGCCACGGCCACCAGCAATTTCATGATCGGCGTGACGGCGGTGGCCGGGGCGTCGGTCCTGTACGTGAACGGGCTGGTCCCGCCGGTGCTGGCGGCCACCGTGGCCCTGGGGGGTCTTCGCGGGCGCGAACATCGGCCCCATGCTGGTCAGGCGGGCCGCCGGAAGGACGCTCCGGCAGTACTTTGCCATCGTGCTGATCGCCATCTCGGCCCTCATGGTGCTGGAGGCCTTGGGATAGGGGGTGCCTGATGAGGACCGAGGAGCGCTTGGACCGCAATGTGAGCATGGTGCTGCGCGCCGGCATGCTCCTCAGCGTGGCGGTGATGGCCATCGGGCTCTTGCTGTACATCCTGTTCCCCGGCCCGGTGGACAGCATCCCCCTGGACCGCCTTCCCGAGGAGGTCATCAACGGCTCGCCGGTCGCCATCATCAGCCTGGGGATCCTTCTCCTGATCGTCACCCCCCTCGCCCGAGTGGTGGCCGCCGCCCTGGTGTTCGCCGTGAACCGCGAGCCGCGCTTCGTGCTGGCATCGCTGGCCGTCCTGGCGGCCATCGCCCTGGCCATCGTGCTCTGATATCTTTCCGGGGACCATGATGGAAATCTTCATAGCCCTGGGTCAAGTTCCATTGGCAGGTGCGGCGGGATGGGGCGGGAGCAGGGCGAGGAAGAACGTTGGTACTATTCGTTCCTGCCCAACAATATGGCGGGCGGGGCGACCTCTCCGCTCATACCCTTGTTCGTGACCGAGGTGCTGGGAGGCCCCCTCACCCAGGTCGGACTGGTGTCCGCCTTCTCATCGCTGGCATCGGTCCCGTCGAACATCATTTGGGGGAACCTCTCCGACATGGTCAAGAAGAGGAGGGTGTTCATCCTCATAGGGTTCGGGGGGCTGGCCCTCACCCTTCTGATGATGGGGCTGGCCACCACCATGAACAGCTACCTGTTCGCCAACCTGATGATGGGCGCGCTGTCCAGCGCGGCGGCCCCGGTGGGCACGGTCCTGGTCCTGGAATCGTTCAAACGGTCGGAGTGGGCCCAACGGCTCGGTGATTTCTCCAAGGTGGGAGGGATCGGATGGGTGGCCGGACTGATACTCGGGACGATATGGCTGTCGTCCTTCGAGACCGGCGAGGGAGAGTTCGCCATGCGCGCGCTCTTCCTGGTGGGCGCGGCCCTGTCCACACTATCGATGGTCCTGGCCTATCGCTGGGTCCCGGAGCCCCACTTCAAGCTCGACCGCCGGATCCTGGACGGACCTCTGCTGGACATACCCCTGATGATCGCCGAGAAGGCCCGGTATCTCCCGCACCGGGTGGCCCATGTGCTGCGGCTGACCTCCAAGAGCATCCAGGCAGAGAACTTTCCCTCCGAGCTGCGACGATACTACGCATGCACGTTCATCATCTTCACCGGCTCCCACACCTTCTTCGTGGCGTTCCCGGTGTTCCTCAAGCAGTACGTCGGCCTGTTAAGCTGGGAGGTGTTCATGATCTATGTGGCGGCCAGCCTGGCATCCGCTTTGACGTACTCATCGGCAGGTCGATGGGCGACGACGTTCGGGAGCAAGAGGACCTATGCCGCCTCGGTCACGGCCCGCATCATACTGTTCCCCTTGGCCTTCACCGTCACCATGTTCTCCCTTGGACGGTGGGAGACGGTGGCGGCGTTCTGCGTCCTCCACGGCCTGATGGGCTTCTTCTGGGCCAACATCTCGGTGGCCGGCAACCACATGGTGGCCAAGATCGCGCGCCCCGGGTTCCGGGCGGAGTCCACCGGCATGTACACCTCCATGCAGGGGATGGCCATCATCACCGGGGCCATGATAGGCGGCTTCGTGGGTCAGTACATGGGATATCAATCCCTGTTCGTCCTCGCCTCGCTATTCATGGTCGTAGGGCTGATGATGCTGTCGAAGATCGACATGGAACGCGAAGCGTCAGAGGACGAACAGGCGGCCGGGCAATGATCAGAGCCGGTTCGGCAGGCCCCTCCCGAAGGCCACGGCCATGTCCTTCTCCCCGTCCATGAGGGCCTTGTTAGCGTTCAGCGTGAAATACGTCGTGTCGAGCAGCTCGATCCCGCTGGCCTTCATGGCCGCGGCGATCTTCTCCACCGACCCCGGAGCGGCGTTGGGCATTCGGGTCTCGAACGCGAATCCCTTGATCCCGCTCTTGCCGGCCGCGCCCTTGATGGCCTTGAGCGCCTTCCTTCCGGCCAGGAAGCCGTTGGGGCTGCCAACTATCAGCACCTCCGCGCCCTGGATGTCCCCCGGAGTGACCGACCCCGCGGGCTTGCACTCCGCGGCAATGCCCATCTGCTTCATTCCCGAGCACATCGCTTCGGCGACCTTGTCAGCGTCCCCGTTCGCGGAGTCGTAGACTACCAATGCCTTCATCCTATAATTCCTCCTGAATAACTCCTTAAGGAGGCATCGCCCTGTTAGAGTATATCGTTTTCTACGGTGGATGCATCGCTCCAACCTAGCATCCAAGTCGTCCAGTACCGATGGATGTTAAGTTCGTAGGTCCATCCAGGCAGGCACGTCAACCTTTCCCCAGCGTGCTGACCTTGACGCGATGCTCGTAGTTCAGATGCTTCGCCAGGCCGTACGAGAGATCATCGAAGGCGTGGCCGAACACCGTCGTGCCGCATAGAGGACAGCGGACCGACTGCATCACGTCCTCTCCCGGACGCACCGCCGCCTCTCGAGAATGGCCCTCCCTGATCAACCGCTCATCATATGGGAGGTCGGCCAGATCGCCGCTCTCCGACCTCTTGCATGGGGCTCCTTCAGCGCCGCCCCTCAGGTCGCACAGGCCGGTATAGCCATGGCGGGACGCGAAGTGCTGCTGCAGATCGAGGCTGAGATCGTTCTCCCCCTCCCCCTCCAGTTCATCGTTGCATATCGGGCAGATCACCTTCATGCTGACCGACCGACATCTTGGAGCCGGCCCCATAAATATGCGACGTCGGCGTTCGTCGCATGGCTCAACGATGAACTCCTTCTACACCTTCGCCGATACGGCAGGCATGGAGAGCGGTGAGAGGAGGAGCGGGCTGCCCGGCCTGACCGGGCTGTTCAGGGAGAGCGTGGCCGACCTGCCCGACGGCTCGAGGATAGCGTTCACCGGTTCGGTGGGAGGATGCCTTCCCATCGCCGAGCTATTGGCCCTGGCGGTGAGGAAACGAGGGTTCCAGCTATCGTTCGTTCCCCTGGCGGACCCTGCCGAGGCGCGGCCCATGCGGTGGGCGGAGGGCGTGGGCTTCACGGTGGGGGCCGAGAAGATGATGCTGCAGCAGGCCGACGCACTGGTGGTCCTGGGCGGCCTGGCCATGCCCAAGATCGGGCGGCCGGTGGAGGAGGTGGAGTCACTACATCGCCAGCTTGGCAGCCCTCGGCTGATCGGCGTCGGGTTCATGGGCGTACTTGAGAGGATGGGGTGGACGAAGAGGCTGCCCTTCGATGCGCTCATCGACGGACATATCGACGCCGCCATGTGGTCGAAGGAGCGATGATAGTAGGTGGGGGCCATCGTCGTCCACGGGCGAGGCTCGCATCGATTCGGCCCGATGACGAGAGCGACGACCGGCCGTCATTCCTCGGCGGCATCCGCCCTTCCCATGATCTCCTGGACGATCGCGGCCTTGGCGTCCGCGTAGGCCTGGACGTGCCGCCATGTACGCTGGGCAAGGGCCCTCTTGGTCCTAGCATACAGCTCCCTGTCGGCCTCGTCCGATCGAAGGCGGTCGCGGAAGCGCAGCATCCTTCCGGTCTCTGACGCCCCCTCGCTGAACACATGCAGATTGATGTCGACATCGGGCCCCTTGAACATGCGGTGCTCGAACCAGTCGGGCTCCCGTATCCGAAGTACATATCCAGCGGCCTGTAGCGACGGGACGTAGGACGGCTCGTGGGATGAGTCGGCCACCACCAGCAGGATGTCTATTATCGGCTTGGCGCACAGCCCCGGCACCGAGGTGGAGCCCACATGCTCCAGCAGTAACACCCTCGGCCCCAGCGAGGCCCTTATGCGGTCGGCCTCCCGCTCGAACAGATGGGCCCATCGGGGATCGTGCTCCATCAGGACTATGGGGGAGTCGATCGGCCTGAGCTCGCCCACGGTGACCCTTCGCAGACGCTCATCGCACATGGATGCGTAGGGCGACGCTCTCTCCCGATAAAAGGAGGAGGGCGCGTCGTGTCGCAATGGAGCGAACGGCCTTCGGCCGTTGCTCGTCCCCGTTGGCCACGACCCCTTGGGCGATCTCGCCTTTCGCCAAGGGGAATTGTTAATACACATATGGTATATTATAATATTAGAGTATTACAGTGGTCGACATGAATGAGATCGCGGGACGTCTGGAGCGATTGGAAAGGAGCATGGACATCCTAATCAGGGCAGGCGGCGGCATTGGAAGGGAGGAGTACAAGCGCCGGGTCCTGCGAGAGGTCCAGAAGGTCGTTTCCGAATATGGGCGGCACGACGTCGCCCATAGGGTCGAATGCATGAACGACATCCTCCACTGCTCGAAACGGAGATTCTGCACGAAAAGCATAGTCAGCAAGGTCGAGTCTGCCGGCATGGCATACCTGCAGGATGATCACGAAAGGACGCTGGACATCCTCAGGGACCTCGAACGGACCATCGAGAACTGTTCGGACGACTGCGAGGTGGACGAGTGTCGAGCCTACGCCCTTGGGCTGGTCTCAGAGGTCATCACCGTATTCGAGGTCGCGGGCAGGATCGAGCGGGGCATCGGTTCGCTCCCCCACGAGATGGAGGACGTGGCGCCCCTGGACCCGCAGGAGGTATCGAGGATGCTCACCCCTCTGTCCCATCCGACCAGGGTCTCGATCCTGATGAAGCTGGAGCAGGGCGGGATGGGCTTCACGGAGCTCAGCCGGGAGCTAGACCTCCGTACCGGCCACCTGCAGTTCCACCTTCGGGCGTTGGAGAACGTCGGCTACATACGCCAGGAGCGCCGGGGAGGCCATTATGTCATCTCCCTGCAGGGGATGACCGCCCTGAGCGGACTGCGGGAACTGATGACCGACCTCGTCTCGAAGAGCGGGGACGCATGCGACGTGGCCCAGAGCGCGGAGGCCATGGGTGGGAATTGAACGGTGGAAGGGAACGTCGCCGCCCGACGGCGATCGAGCGGGACCTCATGGGAAGAGACATGGACCCAGAACCAGCGGGGAAGCCCATGGTGGCGGCCCGGCTACGGTGCTAGGCGCGCCCATATGCCGCGGAGAAGTACTTCCTGGTCGAGGGCATGACCAGCGCGAGGAAGATGGCCAGGCCCAGGACGATCGTCATGTAGGTGGCCGGGTAGTCCAGCCCGATGAGGGAGTTCTCTACCACGAGCCATACGGTGAGGATCACGAGCAGGGCGGCCGCCCCCTGCCAGGACCAGTGTATTCCGCCGACCTTGCTGATCCTCTCGAGGAAGAGCTCGTTCCTTGTCCAGGTGCCATAGGCGAGGAAGAGTACGTAGAGGCCGTAGACCACGAACAGGAACAGGCCGACCAGGAAGAAGTTCTGGAACGGGATGCTTTCGGCCACGGAGGGCGGGAAGCCGATGAGCGCGCCGCTCGGGTCGATCATCAGAAGCAGGCCGCTTATGACGCCCAGGACCCCAAAGAACACTTCCAGAACGAACAATGCCTTCACGGCCGTTGGGCGAGACCCGCGCATACCTCTCAGAACCTCGACTGAATGGATATCAACAAGGCCCTATTAATAGCAAGGTCGAAGGTCGGGCGAGAGCAATGACGGAGCGGTACCCCCGGACGCCGTTCGGCCATTTCATCGCTCAGCGTCCAGGCCATGGCCGTCATCTACGGTTCCATGATGGAGCATGAATGCGAGCTAGCGGGGAAACACCAGAGAGATGGAGAAGAGAAGTGCAGGGGAAGGGATTTGAACCCCCGAACCACTAAGGATAAGACCCTGAATCTTACGCCGTTGGCCAGGCTTGGCTACCCCTGCTTGAGTATCTCGACCCAACACGCTTCAGATACAAAACCTTGCTCTGAAAACGCCCCTCGGGCGAACGGCGTCAAGGGCTGTTCAGAACACATTAATAACTTACAATGATTGGACATTGATGGGCAGGGAGATGATGGAGGATCGTCCGGAGGCAGGGAACATGGAGCGTGGGCCGGAGGCGGAGAGGTCTCTCGACGACCCCTCCCTCTTCATCAATCGGGAGATCTCGTGGCTCAGGTTCAACCAGCGGGTGTTGGAGGAGGCCATGGGAGACCACCCCCTGCTGGAGCGGGTCAAGTTCCTGGCCATCTGCGGCTCCAACCTCGACGAGTTCTACATGGCCAGGGTGCCAGGGCTGTACCGGCAGGCAGAGAAGGGGGCGCTGGAGCCATCGCCTGACGGCCTGAGCCCCCAGGAGCAGCTGGACCTCATCAAGAGGGAGGTGGACCGTCTCAATGCCGAGTACGCCAAGGTATGGAAGGAGCGCATGCTGCCCGACCTGGCGAAGGCGGGGGTCCGCATCCACCGCATGGAGGACCTATCGGACGGGCAGAGGGCCCGGCTGAGGGAGTACTTCGAACGGGACCTCTTCCCCATACTCACGCCCATGGCCATCGATGCCGGCCATCCGTTCCCGTTCCTGTCGGGGCTGGCCATCAACATCGCCGCCACCTTGCGGGACGGCTCGGGCCATGAGCACCTGGCCCGCATCAAGGTCCCGTCGGGCCTGTTCCCCCGCTTCGTGAGCGTGGACGGAGCGCGGGCCACCGGAGGGCAGGAGATCGACCTGGTCCCGATGGAGGACCTGGTCATGGCCAACCTCGACATGCTGTTCACGGGCATGGAGGTGGTGTCCGCCTATCCGTTCCGGGTCACCCGGGACGCCGAGATCGAGATCGAGCTGGACGATGCCTCGGACCTGCTGACGGCCGTCGAGGAGGGCGTGGAATCAAGGCGCATCGGGGAGCCTACGCGCCTGGAGGTGTCGGCCGACATGCCCGATCCAATGGTCTCCTTCCTGGCCTCGAAGCTCGACCTGCCGATGGACCTGATATATCGTACATCGGCCCCCCTGGGCCTGGTGGACCTGTGGCAGCTCCATGGCATCAGGAGGCCGGACCTGCTCGATGCGCCCTTCCTTCCCTACGTCCCGAGGGAGCTGAGCGGCGAGGCGTCAATCCTAGACAACGTGTGCCGGAGGGACATCGTGCTGTACCACCCCTATGATTCGTTCCAGCCGGTGGCGGCCATGATCAAGCAGGCCGCGGTGGACCCCGATGTGCTGGCCATAAAGATCACGCTGTACCGCGTGGACCGCCAGTCGCCCATCGTGGAGGCGTTGATGGAGGCCCGGCGGCACGGCAAGGCGGTGGCGGCGGTGCTGGAGCTCAAGGCGAAGTTCGACGAGACCAACAACATCCTGTGGGCCAGGCAGATGGAGCGGGCTGGCGTCCACGTGACGTACGGGATGGTGGACATCAAGGTGCATGCCAAGATGTGCCTCATCGTGCGAAGGGGCCGGGGCGGCCTGGTCCGGATCTGCCACCTGTCGTCGGGCAACTACAACTGCCAGACCGCCAGGACCTACGGCGACCTCGGATACATCACCTGCGACAAGGAGATCGCGGCCGACGTTTCCGACCTCTTCAACGCCCTCACCGGATACAGCCACAGGGAGAGGTACAGGAAGCTACTGGTCTCCCCGCATGGCATCCGCCAGGGCATGATGGAGCGGATCGAGAGGGAGATCGAGAGGCACCGCACGCATGGCGACGGCTACATGGCGTTCAAGCTGAACGCGCTGGTGGACAAGGGCATCATCGAGGCGCTGTACCGCGCCTCCATGGCCGGGGTCAGGATAGATCTGAACGTCCGGGGCCTGTGCAGCCTCCGCCCCGGCATCAAGGGCGTCAGCGACAACATCACCGTCACGTCCATAGTGGGCCGGTTCCTGGAGCACGCCCGCATCTTCTACTTCCACAATGGCGGGGACGAGGAGATGCTGCTCGGCTCGTCGGACATGATGCCCCGGAACCTCAATCGGAGGGTGGAGGTCCTGTTCCCGGTGCGGGACGGCCGCCTCCGAAAGGCCATCAAGGAGAACATCCTGGACGTGCATCTGCGGGACAACGTCAAGGCCCGGCGCCTGCTCCCCGACGGAACGTACGAGAGGGTCGCCCCCAAGGAGGGCGAGGGCCCGCTGAACTCCCAGGCCTGGCTGCTCGAGCACAGGGGGATATGGCATGGCTAGGGGGGAGGACGGCCTGCTCCTGATGGGCACCTCGACCCTCCTCAGGAACGTGCAGGACCTGAAGGCCGAGAGGGAAGGTGTCCGCCAGGGGGCGGACCCCGAGGCCGTGCACCGGTCCAGGGTGGCGTCCCGCCGGCTGCGCGCCAGCATGGTCATCTTCCCCGAGTGCCTTCCCGCCAGGAAGGGCAGGAAGTGGATGAAGGAGGTCAGGAGCGTGACCAGGGCCCTGGGGGAGGCCCGGGACCTTGATGTCCAGATCGAGTTCCTCCAGGATTTCGAAGGGAGCGCGCCCCCCGAGGCCCTGCCGGGCCTGGAGGCCATCGTGCGCCTCAAGAGGGGGATGCGGGAGGAGGCCCAGCCCGAGGTGGTCCGCTGGCTGGAGGACATGGAGAGGAAGGGCACGCTCCAGGAGATGGAGCTCTACCTCTCTGGAGAGGTGAAGCGGCTGGACGGCGCCGACATCAGGGGCGAGGCGACCCACGCTTCCGGACTGGAGCACATCTCCGCCCGCATCCAAGAACTGCTGGCCATGGAAGCATGCGTCCCCCGCCGCGAGGCCATCGAGCACCATCACGAGATGCGCATCGCCGTCAAGCGGCTCCGCTACTCGGCCGAGGCGTTCCGGCCGCTGTTCGATGACAAGCTCAAGCAGGAGATCGCCGTCCTGAAAGGATTGCAGGACATGCTGGGAGAGATGCATGACTGCGACGTGTGGATGGGCGAGGAGGAGGCCCTGTCGAACGCCCTATCCTCAGTGGAAGGCGCATCGGAGGGTCTTACGGCCCTGATCGAGGACAGACGGGAGCGCAGGGGCCGCTGCTACGAGGCCTTCGTCGAGCGGTGGACGGAGCTCCGGAGCTCGGGCTTCTTCGAGGGGTTGGAGGCGAGGTTCGGCGACCTTCCCGGCGCCCGGGACGGCACGAGGGAGGCGCGCCTGAGAGAACTGTCCAAGCTGGCCCAGGAGATGGATGTCGATCCGGCCCATTCCCGCAAGGTAACGGAGCTGGCCCTGGCGCTGTTCACCGAACTGAGGGACGTTCATGGGCTGACCGACGAGGATAAGTTCGTCCTGGAGGCCGCGGGCATGCTCCACGACATCGGATGGACCGAGGGGCAGCGCGGCCACAACAGGACGTCATATCGCCTCATCATGGATGACATGCGCCTCCCCCTGCTCGACGGCGAGAGGCGAGCGGTGGCGGCCGTCGCCCGCTACCACCGCGGCCGCCTGCCTCGCGACGGCGACGATGAGGTGAAGGGGATGTCAGGCCGACAGCGGGACAAGGTGTCGCGATTGGCCGCGCTGCTGAGGATCGCCGACGGCCTGGACCGTGAGCACGCGGGGGCGGTGAAAGGGATCTCCGCGTCGGTGAAGGACGGCACGGCGACCATCGAGGTGAACGGTCGCTCGGACCTCGGGACCGCGGCCGCGCTGAAGAAGGCCGACCTGTTCCAGGAGGTCTTCGGTCTGAAGGTGGCGATACGGTGAGCGATGCTGCTCCCCGCGCCGGCCACGTGGTCTCCTTCATCGACATCGGCACCAACTCCGTCCGGATGATGGTGGTCCGCCTGAACCCCAACCTCTCGTACACGGTGCTCAGCCTGCAGAAGGAGATGGTCCGCCTGGGCGCGGGGGGCTTCGACGACATGTTCCTCCGCCGGGAGGCCATCGACCGCACCGTCCTGGTGTGCCGGAAGTTCGCCGAGCTGTCCCGCCACTACGGGGCCGACGAGATCATCGCCGTGGCGACGTCGGCGGCCCGGGAGGCCAGGAACCAGAACGTGCTGGTCGAGAGGCTCAGGGAGGAGGCGGGGGTGGAGCTCGGCATCATCTCCGGCATCGAGGAGGCCCGGCTGGTGTTCCTGGGCGTGACGTCCGGACTGGAGCTCGCCCACCGCACCGCCCTCACCATAGACATCGGAGGAGGGAGCACCGAGCTGGCCGTGGGGACCGGCCGGGGACACGAGCATCTCGACAGCCTCAAGCTGGGCGCCATACGCATGACCGAGCTGTTCATCCCCCGGGGCCACCAGGCGCGGTGGACGACAAGACCTACGCGGCCATGAAGAAGCACGTCAGGGGATACATGTCCCAGGCGGCCAGGTACATCAAGGAGAGGCGCATCGATGTGGCGATCGGCTCCTCCGGCACCATAGTGAACCTGTCGGAGATGGCCGTCCGCTCCCACGGCGGTCGGCCGGGGACGCTGCGACTGTCCCACCTCAAGAAGCTGTCGTCGACATTAAGGTCGTCCACGCTGAAGGAGAGACGCGCCCTGCCCGGGATCAACCCCGAGAGGGCGGACATCATCGTCGGCGGGGCGGCCGTGCTGGAGGCCATCATGGAGGAGCTGCGCATCGAAGAGGTCCGGGTCAGCGAGCGAGGGGTCCGGGAGGGGCTCCTGGTCGATTACCTCGCCCGCATCGAAGGCTCCCCCCACGCCCTGGGCAGGAGCGTCCGGGAGACCAGCGTCCTGCAGCTGGGCCGCTCGTGCGAGGTCGACGAAGGCCACGCCGCCACCGTGGAGCGCCTGGCGCTGTCGCTGTTCGACTCGGCCCGCTCGGCCGGCCTGCACGGCCTGGGGGACAAGGAGCGGGAGCTCCTGCGCTACGCCGCCTACCTTCATGACGTGGGCGACTTCATCTCGTTCACCAATCACCACCTCCATTCCTACTACATCATCCGGAACGCCGACCTCCTGGGCTTCGACCAGAGGGAGGTGGCCATCATGGCCGCCCTGGCCCGCTACCACCGCAAGAGGGCCCCCCGCCGCAAGGACCCGGAGCTGGCAGGGCTGGACCAGAAGACCTACGGTGCCATAGCGACCATGTCCGCCCTCATGCGGCTGGCCGAGAGCCTCGATCGCTCCCACGGCGGGGTGGTGGAGAGGGCGACGCTGCGAAGGGCCGACGGAAAGGCGGTCCTGGAGATCGTCCCCGAGGGCGACCCTTCCCTGGAGCTGTGGGGCCTGGAAGGGGCGGAGAAGGCGTTCCGAAGGGCCTTCGGCCTGGGCCTGGCGGTGAAGCTCAAGGATAAGAGCTAACGGTTATCTCCTCCCGCATCCATTGTTGCCCCGTGGACGAGCCGTTGCGGGAGTACCGCTCCAAGAGGGACCTCTCCAGGACGCTAGAGCCGGACGACGATGGGAGCAGCCCGCCCCCGTTCTTCGTGGTGCAGGAGCATTACGCCTCCAGGCTGCACCACGACCTCCGCCTCCTCATGGACGGGACGCTGAAGAGCTGGGCGGTGCCCAAGGGGATGCCGGAGACGCCCAAGGTCAAGAGGCTGGCGGTGCAGACCGAGGACCACCCCATCTCGTACGGCTCCTTCGAGGGGACGATACCGGAGGGCCATTACGGGGCCGGCACGGTCACGATCTTAGACCGCGGCGACCTTGATGTGAAGGAGAGGAGCGAGGACAAGATAGTCTTCGAGATCAAAGGGGCCAAGCTGAACGGCACCTATGCCTTGATAAGGTTCAAGGGTAATGAAAAGGGCGACAACTGGTTGCTGATGCGCACCAGATGATCGGCCCTGGATGGTTTAAAAGGAAAAAGGTGAGGCGCTCCGGCCTCGTTGATGCCACAGGGGGCTAGGGACCAGGAAGGAGGGTTCAGCCCTTCTTCATGATCTTCATCCAGCCGCCGCTCTCGAACACGCCGAGGCCCCTCTGCTTGAGGGTCTTCTCGAACTCGTCCCACTGAATGATCTCGAGGCGGTCGTTAGATCCCTTGGTGAACTGGATGCCGTTCGTTCCCTTTACCCTGCCGGGCTTCAGACCCTTCTTCTTGGCGATCTCCTTTGCCTTTTCGACGCTAATCTGTTCCATGACCATGGATTTCCCTCCTGTGCTCCTTGGGGCGATGGAGGCCATGCGACCCAGATGGTAATGGCTAGCACCCATATATAATATTTATCTAATAATGCTTGATGTCCAGTCCCTTTCGGACAGCCTTTTTCGAAAGCATTCTACTGAAATCGGGCATGAACCGGCCTCGATGCCGCTCTTCCTTCCCTCACACGGGGCCAGAAATCCACCGGGGAAGTTTTAATCAGGGACATGCATCCTTCCGGAACGGGGATCGAGTTCCATGAGACTGTTCGGTTCGTCAGGCATCAGAGGGGTCGTCGGAGAGGGCTTCACCATCGAACTGGCCGAGAGCATTGGAGAGGCGGTGGGCAGCGCGTACGGCCGCATCGTGCTGGGCCGGGACACCCGGACCTCGGGGCCCATGATGGCGCAGGCGTTGGTGTGCGGGGCCACCGCCGCGGGGGCGGAGGTCCATGATGCCGGAATGGTCTCCACGCCCACCCTGGCGAGGGCCGCCTCGCATTTCGGATGCGGGATCATGGTGACCGCGTCCCATAATCCCGCCCAGTACAACGGCGTCAAGCTCTGGAACCCCGACGGCTCAGCCTTCGACACCGACCAGATGGAGGCGGTGGAGGAGCGCATCGATTCCCCCCTGCCGACCAAGGACTGGCGGAACGTGGGCCGCTCCTTCGCGCTGGAGGGGGCGGAACGCGCCCACATCGACGCCATCCTGGACTGCGTGAACGCCTCGGATGCGTCGGTGGTGGTCGATTGCGGCTGCGGCGCCACCTTCCGCGTCAGCCCTCTGACGCTGCGGGAACTGGGATGTTCGGTGCTGTCCCTCAACGCCCAGCCCGACGGGTTCTTCCCGGCCCGAACGGCCGAGCCCACCGAGGAGGCGCTGGCCGATCTCAAGGCCTCCGTCCTCCAGCGGAAGGCCGATGTGGGCATCGCCCACGACGGGGACGGGGACCGCATGGTGGCCGTCGACGACCGGGGACGGTTCGTCAGCGGGGACCGCCTCATCGCCCTGTTCGCCTCGGCCATGAACGCCAGGGGCGTGGTCGCTCCCATGGACGCGTCCATGGTGCTGGACGAGATGGTCGGCACGGTGGAGAGATGCAAGGTCGGGGACGTGTACGTGGCCGAGGCGCTGAAGCGCACCGGCCTGGACTTCGGAGGGGAGCCGTCGGGGACGTACATCTTCCCCCGGCAGACCTACTGTCCGGACGGGGTCCTGGCCGGGGCCATGCTGGCCAGCATGGCGTCCGAGCAGAAGCTGTCCGACCGGCTGGACGCCCTGCCCTCCTTCCCCTCGGCCCGCGGCTCGAGGCCGTTCAATGCCGATCGGCGGAACGAGCTGCTGCAGCGGCTGGAGGCCGAGATGATGGGGCTGGATTGCGACCGCCTCCTAACCATGGACGGGTTCCGGGCGGAATACCCGGACGGATGGCTCCTGGTCCGCCTTTCCGGCACCGAGCCCAAGGTGCGGACCACCGTGGAAGCCAGGGACCAGGAGGAGCTGGAAAGGCTCAAGGCGATCGTGGACAGGATCATGGGGAGGTGCCTGGCATGAAGGCCCTGGTGCTGGCCGCGGGAGAGGGGACGAGGCTTCGGCCGTTGACGTCCAACATACCGAAGCCGCTGTTGCTGGTGGCCGGCAGGCCGTTCATGTCCCATGTGCTGGACGCCCTGTCGTCCCAGGGCATCAAGGACGTGACCATCCTGGTGGGCTGGAAGGCCAACAAGATCAAGGAGCACTACGGGGACGGCTCCTCCATGGGGATGCACATCAGCTACCTGGAGCAGAAGGAGCGGAAGGGCACCGCCCACGCCATCGGCATGGCGGAGGGTGTCATGGACGAGCCGTTCGTGTGCGTGAACGGCGACGTGGTGCTGTTCGAATCGGACCTCAGGAGGGTGCTGGAGCGCTACCAGAAGGATAGGTGCACGATCATGGGCGCCGTGCAGGTCCCCGACCCCCATCGGTTCGGGGTGATCGAGGAGCGGGACGGGTTCCTGAGGCGGATCCACGAGAAGCCCAAGAACCCGCCCACCAACCTCATCAACGCCGGCCTGTTCGTGTTCCGGCCCGACATCTTCGAATGGATACGCACCACCCCGGTCTCGCAGCGCGGGGAGTACGAGATCACCGATACGCTGAACAACCTTGCCTCCCAGGACCGGGTGGCGGTGCAGCCCATGCAGGAGGACTGGATCGACGTGGGCATGCCGTGGGACCTCCTCCGCGCCAACGAGCTGCTCATGGCCCGGCTGGAGCGCCGCATCGAGGGGACCGTCGAGGACGGCGCGACCCTCCTGGGGCCGGTGGTGGTGGAGCGGGGCGCCAGGGTGCGCTCCGGGGCGTACATCGAGGGTCCGGTGCACATCTCGTCCGGGTGCGATATCGGGCCCAACTGCTACATACGCCCGTCCACCTGCTTCGGTCCCGGGGTCAGGGTAGGCGCCTCGGTGGAGGTCAAGAACTCCATCGTGATGTCCAAATCCCACATTCCGCACCACAACTACGTGGGCGACTCCCTCATCGGAGAGCGGTGTAACCTCGGGGCGGGCACCAAGATCGCCAACCTCCGCTTCGACGACCGCAGCGTGAAGGTGGTGCACCAGGGCGAGCTCGTTGACTCGGGCCGCCGGAAGCTGGGGGCCATCATGGGCGACGACGTCAAGACGGGCATCAACGCCATGATCGACGCGGGCACGGTGATATTCGAGGGCTCGGTCATCGGCCCGGGGGCCAGCGCCCGCGGCAGCATAGGCCCGGGCAGCAAGATCCTCTAGACGACCTGCAGCTCCACCGGCCGGCCCTGGCGGTCGTAGCACCGCCAGGAGGACATGTCGTACGGCACGCAGGTGATGATATGGGTGCTGCCGTAGCTGGAGAACAGGTGGAGGTCGGCCTCCGACGGCTCGTTGCTGGGGCCGGGGTGGGAGTGGACCGACCCCACGATGGAGAGGTCTATCGGGAGATTGAACGAGGGGAAGGTCGCCGACCCCTCGCTGGATATGCTTCCCGGCAGCAGCACCAGCTCATAGATGACGCCTTCCTCGGCCCGCATCGCCGCCACGAACTCCAGGGGGTGCGTCCGGCGGGAGGCCTGGTTGATCATCTCCAGCACCTCCCTCTCGATCCCCCACACCTTGCGTCGGCTCATGGCATGCAGACCAGCTTCTCGCGCGTCTTCTTGTAGAACGCCCTCTCGAAGCGTATGAAGCGGGCGCGCTGCTCGGACAGGCTGAAGGAGATGCCCTCATCCCCATCCATGGGGTTCTCCAGCTGACCGTCGATGACGCACAGGCATGGCTTGGGCTTCACCATCTCGATGCTTATCCTGCTGGTGGCCGGGACCACCATGGGGCGGGCCCCGAACTTGAAGGGGGCCATGGGCGCTATCACGAAAGCGTCCACCCGGGGATCGATGATGGGGGCGCCGACCGCCATGGCGTAGCAGGTGCTCCCGGTGGGCGTCGCCACGATGATGCCGTCGGCCCTCACGTCCATGGCCAGCTGGTCGTCGACGAACACGTTGAAGTGCCTGATCTTGGCCACGTGGGCGGTGTGCACCACCGCCTCGTTGGTGGCGTCCAGCAGCCGCTGCCCGCTCAGCTCCGTCCTCAGCTTGATGCGCTCCTCGAGGAAGTAATGGCCGTCCAGCAGGCGGCGGATGCCCGTTCCGATCTCTTCCTCGTTCACCTCGGCCAGGAAGCCCAGCACGCCGGCGTTGACGCCGAAGATGGGGGCCGAGGTCCTCTGCAGCGAGCGCAGTATGGTCCCGTCCCCTCCCACCGTCACCAGGACGTCGATGTCCATGTCCTCGATCGGCTTCCCCTCCCGGCCGAACAGCCGGGCGATGCCGCTCTCCAGGACGACGTCCTGGCCCTCCAGCTCGTTGATGACCTTTCTCCCGACCCTGATGGCCTCGGGCACCTCGGAATTGGCCGTGACGCCTATCCTCATAGCAGCGCCTCCTTCACCTTGACGTCGCCGTAGGCAAGGAAGTTGGAGCGATTGGCGAGGTCCAGCGGCATGTCCAACCTCCTCCCCTGCAGGTCGACCAGCTCGCCGCCCGCCTCCCTGAGGACCAGCGCGCTGGCGGCGATGTCCACCACTCGGATGGACTTCTCATAGACATCGCAGTTCATGTAATGAGCGTCGAACTTGCCCTGGGCCACCATGCACATCTCCAGAGAGGCGCACCCCAGGGACCTGGACCTCGCGGCCCGCCTCACCACGTCCATGGTCCCCACCGCGGCGTGGCGGCCCATGTAGACCAGGACCTCGCATCCCCGGGGATCGGGCGACCGTACCTTCAGGGGGCGTCCGTTGAGGGTGGCGCCATGGCCCTTCTCGGCCACGAACAGGTCGCCGTTCTCCAGGTTGAGGACGACCCCCGCCTCGATGTCATTGAGCGATGAGGTCCCTATGGCTAGCGAAACGCTGTACATCGGGATGCCGAGGATGCAGTTGTGCGTGCCATCCACGGGGTCGATCACCAGCGTCCGGCCGTGGCCGCGGTCCAGCGCGCCGGCCTCCTCGCTCAGCACGTTGAGCGGGAGGTCGTTCTCCTCCACGTACTCCAGTATGATGTCCTCGGCGAACTGGTCGATGTTGGAGGTGGGCGTCCCGTCCGCCCCGGTGCCGAGCTCCAGCCCCCGGTCGAAAGAAGGAGGGAGGTCCTGCACGGCATCCTTGACCCGCCGCGAGATCGCTATCAGTGTCTCTCTCATCCCTCGACCGAATGCCGAGCACGCTTAAATTAGCATGCTCGACGAAACGATTTTAATACCCAGGCTCCCAAACGAGGATGGAGATGCGACATGGTGGAAGAGTTCAAGCCGGTCCTGTCCCCGATCGTGAACATCGATCATGACCGGGAGAGGTACAAGATACAGGTGGAGATGCCAGGGGTCAAGAAGGAGGATATCGACCTGGAGGTATCGGAGGCCAGTTTCTGTGTTAGAGCCAGCAGGGAGGACGCCGAGATGGTGGGGTGCTATTTCCTGGCCCATCCGGTGGACATAGGCAGGGTCGACGCCGCCTTGGACGAGGGGTACCTCTACATCAGCATACCGTTCAAAGTGCCCATTCGGGGCAGGCGGGTGGAGATACGGGAGGGGCCGAGCGACATCGGGCGCGAGGACCCGCGCACGATCGAGATGCGGGAGGGCTGGGGCACCTACTGAGAGCGCTCAACCGTTCCAGCGGCCGAAGGTGCGCAGCACCGTCCTGAGGCTGGCGGCCGAGGCATACTCGTCGGCCAGGCGGTCGGCGTCGCGCGGCGACATGCCCGTGGACGCAAGCTCGCGGTAGAACTTCCGCCGGGCCCTCCTGGCCTGGCGCTTCATGCGGAGATAGGAACCGCTCAGGCGCAGGGCCATGAGGGGGGTGAGGGCGGCCATCTTCAGGACCGCCTCACCGTGGGCGGGCATGCTCAATCCTCCCTGGACCCCTTGGCTCCCCGGGCGGCGCCCCCGATGACGTTGGCGATGTTGAAGTTCCCCATGTACTCCCTGGTGAGGGCGAACGCCTCGTCGTTGCTCATGCCGGCGTCCTTGAGGGCCTTGTAGAAGTTGGCCACCGCCTTGCCGTACTCCTCTCCCTCCTTGGCCCCGTACAGCACCCTGGTGATGCTGTTCAGCAGCTCGGGGATGGTGTCCGACATCACCTGCATGATCTCCTTCAGCTTCTCCGGATCTGGCATTTCGTCGTTGCTCATTTCTTCACCTTCTTTTCCGCCGCGTTCCCGCGGCATGCTTCATCAGAGTCGTCACGTCATTTAGACAGTCCGAGCACATCTGCCCACTTCCTGACCACCTCGTCGGATACCCGGAAGGAGCTGGCCCGGCGCCCTTTCTCCTCTACGACCAGCCCCTCCCTGACCAGCTCCTCCAGTCGGCCCCGGACGATGCGCCTCGACGAGGTGCCGGTGCGGGACCTCAGCTCCTCCTCCACCTGGGAGATGTTCAGCCCGGGGCGGTCCATCAGGATCCGCATGATCTCCCGGGAGATGCGGTCCTTGAGCTGGGGCAGGATGACGTCGATGGATATGGCCCCATGCCGCTGATAGAGGTCCAAGAGGCGGAAGTACTTCTGGACCACGCCCTGGAAGCGATCGAGCTGCTCCACCAGCTCGGAGTAGGGACGGACCATCTGCGAGAGGACGGCCTCCAGCTCGGCGATGCGCCCGCTCAGCTCCTCTATACGGCGACCCTCGTCCCCCTCGTCCACTGACGGAAAGGAGCGCGTTCATGCGTGATAATATGATTGTTCCTGGGCGCTCCGCCGCGGTTAAATAAATGGCGGCCCTTCTGTCGACCATGGACGCTCCCGCCATCCGCCCTACCGAGCTCCCAGGCGTGTTCACCGACGGCGATCGCCTCTACACGATGAACTCGGCCCCGGGCATCGCGGTGTACGGCGAGAGGCTGGTGTCGCTCGATGGGCACGAGTACCGCGAATGGAGCGTGACCCGGAGCAAGCTGGCGGCCTACCTGCGCAACGGCGGAGAACGCTTCCCCCTGGGACCGGGATCGTCCGTCCTGTACCTGGGGGCGGCCAGCGGCACCACCGCCAGCCACGTGGCCGACGTGGCATGCCGCGGAACGGTGTACTGCATCGAGTTCTCCCCCCGCTCCTTCCGCGACCTGGTGGCCGTGTGCGAGCGGAGGCCCAACATGGTCCCCTTGCTGGCCGACGCCACCCGCCCGTCGGAGTATGCGTTCGCCGTCGACCGGGTCGACCTGGTGTACCAGGACGTGGCCCAGAAGGGGCAGGCAGGGATCCTGGCCAAGAACATGAGGTCGTTCTCGGCCCCCCATGGCATGCTGGTCGTGAAATCTCGCAGCGAGGACGTGTCCCGGGACCCTCGCGAGGTGTACGGGATGGTGAGGAAGCAGCTGGCCGAGGAAGGCCTGAGGGCCGTCGAGACCGTTCCCCTGGACCCCATGGAGAAGGACCACGCCATGATGGTGGTGGAGCGGGCATGAGGACGGCGTACTGCATCGCCTTCCAGGGCGACCGCTTCCTGATGGTGTACAATCCCAAACGGGCAGGATGGGAGATGCCGGGCGGCAAGGTCGAGGAAGGGGAGGACTACATCGACGCGGCCATAAGGGAGTTCCGCGAGGAGAGCGGGATGGACGTCATCATCGTCAGCGGCCGGGAGACGGACGATGGCATGGTGTTCTGCGGAGAGGTGGGCGGGACCGTGGGCCGGGGGGAGATGGAGGCGCGATTCTTCGACGAGCTGCCGGAGCGGCTGGCCTTTCCCCTGTGCGAATACGCGCCCCTCATAGCTTGGGCCCGGAAGGCCCGACGGGATCGCGGCGCCTAACTGTTATATATCCGAACCGGAATTGGCTTCCATTCGCCACCCATAAACCTGTTACGATTCATATTGGAGGATTCACATGGCGCGTATGCATGCCAGGAGAAGGGGGAGGTCGGCATCCCACCGCCCCCTCATTACCGAGAACCCCGACTGGGTATCGATGAGCAAGGACGAGATCGAGGAAGTAGTAGTGAAGATGGCCCGCGACGGCGCCAGCTCCGCCCGCATCGGCCTCGTGCTGAGGGACCAGCATGCCGTTCCCGATGTCAAGCTGGCCACCGGAAGCACGGTCACCGGCATCGTCGCGGCGAACGGGCTCAAGCCGGCCATCCCCGACGACCTGTCGGCCCTGATGAGGAAGGCCATCGGACTGCAGAACCACCTCAACGAGAACAAGAAGGACCTCGCCAACAAGAGGAACATGCAGATGGTGGAGTCCAAGATCCGCCGCCTTGTCAAGTACTACAAGCGCGAGGGATACCTTCCTGCTGACTGGCAGTATTCCATCAAGACCGCCGAGCTGCTACTCGAGTGATCTGAATGGAAGCAGGGGCCCAGCTCCCTGACAAACTCCTTTCCCGCATTTCTATTGCCAAGGAGGAGCTGGAGCGCTCCTCCGAGGTCCGCATCATCTCCCATTATGACGCCGACGGCATATCCTCGGCCGGCGTGCTGTGCAACGCCCTGCTGAGGGCCGGGAAGCGCTTCCACGCCACCATGACCAAGGGTCTGACCGATCAGCTGGTGCAGGAGGCGGCCGACGGCTGTGAGCTCGTCATCTTCGCCGACATGGGCTCGTCCCATCTCGAGGCGATGGAGGCCGCCGGGTGCCGGGCCATCGTGCTGGACCACCACGGGCCGCCGGGCGATTCCGAGAAGGTCGTCCACATAAACCCGCATCTGGTGGACATCGACGGCATGACGTCGGCCTCGGCCTCGGCCATGTGCATGCTGTTCGCCGTGAACCTGGATGAGCGGAACTGGGACCTGCTGCACCTGGCCTTCGCCGGGATAAGCGGCGACCGGCAGTCCATCCGGGGATTGAGCGGGATAAACCAGTGGCTGTTCGAGCAGGGCGCCCAGCGCGGCGTGGTCGAGGCGATCCCCGGCTCCCTGCATCCGTCCGGACGGCTGCTCGACGGCCTGTATGCGTCCACCGACCCTACCTCAGAGGGGTGAGCGGCAGCCGCGAGGGCGCCAAGGCGCTGCTGGAGCAGGCGGGCATCGATGCCGACGCCTCGTCCCGCGACCTCGACGAGGCGCAGGGACGGAAGTTGTCCAGCCTCATCGCCCTAAGGCTGGTGGAGCAGGGCGTTCCCATGTCCACCATGGACGAGATCGTGCACGAGCGCTACTTCTTCCCCCGGGTGGACATGGAGGCGGGGGAGCTGTCCTCGCTGCTCAACGCCTGCGGCCGGTCGAACAACGAGGGCATGGGACTGGCGCTGACGCTGGGGGACCGTGAGGCCCTGGAGGGCGCCCGGAGGCTTCGCGCCGATTACGTGGACGAGGTCATGGCCGGCCTGGCGCGCATCGAGCGCGAGGGCGTCACCGCGATGGAGAACATACAGTACTTCTTCAACGACAGCCTGGGGCTGTCAGGCATCCTGTGCGGCGTGACGATGCAGTACCTCGGCGATCGGAACAAGCCCACCATCGCCCTGTCAGAGCATGATGAGGGCATCAAGGTCTCCTCCCGGGCCACCTTCCCGCTGCTGGAGCAGGGCGTCGACCTGGCCGTAGGGATGCGGGAGAGCGCCGCCAAGGTCGGAGGCTTTGGAGGCGGCCATCGCATCGCCGCCGGGGCCACCGTGCCCAAGGGACGAGTGGACGAGTTCCTCGCCGCGCTGGACGCGTTGATCGGGGAACAGAAGAAAGAGGCCTAGTTCAGCGCCACAGCACCTCGACCTCGTCGGTGCGGAAGCGTTGGTCCACCTTTGTCTCGGGAACGCTCATCCGGACCCCGGCGCGGTGCATCACCAGGCCGGTCCAGGCGATCATTGCGCCGTTGTCGACGCACAGCTTCGGCTCGGGCACGTACATGCGGGCGCCGCGCTCCTCGGCCATGGTATTGACCATTTCCCGGAGGCGCTTGTTCTGAACGACCCCGCCTCCCAGGAGCACCTCGTCCTTCTCGATGTGCGCCATCGCCCTCTCGGTCACCTCGGCCAGCATGGCGAAGCAGGTCTCCTGCACCGAGAAGCAGATGTCCTCCAGGCTCTCGCCCCTGGCATGATGGGCCAGGGCGGCGGTCATGATGCCCGAGAACGCCAGGTCCATGCCCTTCACCGAGTACGGCAGCTCCAGAAGCTTATCCCCTCCCAGCGCCAGCTTCTCGATCTTCGGTCCCGCGTAGTAGCCGATGCCCAGCTCCCGCCCGAGCTTGTCCAGCATGTTGCCTATGCCGATATCGAGCGTTTCGCCGAAGATGCGGTAGCGGCCGCCGTTGAACGAGATCACCTGGGTGTTGCCGCCGGAGGCGTACAGCAGGACGGGATCGACCGCGTCCGTCCTGGCGACCCCGATCTCGAGATGTGACACGCAATGGTTTACGCCCAGCAGGGGCTTGCCCAGGGATATGGCCAGGGCGCGGGCGGCCGTGGCCGCCGTGCGCAGGCACGGGCCCAGGCCAGGTCCGCGGGAGAATGCCACGACATCGATGTCGGCCAGGTCCACGCCGGCGGTCTGGACCGCCTTCTTGATCAGCGGGATGACGACATCGGAATGATGGTTGGCCGCCTCCCGGGGGTGAATGCCTCCCTTCTCCGGGCGGTACATGTCCAGCTCGTTGGCCAGGACATTGGCGTTCTCGTCGACGATGCCCACGCCGCAGGTGTGGGCGGTGCCTTCTATGCCGAGCGCTATCATCCTTGCGGGTCCAGCGTTCAGGCCTTCCCATCGGCCAGCTCTTTCAGCTTGGACATGATGGCGATGGCCCCCTCCACCACCTGTTCGTCCACGACCAGGATGGGGACGTTCTTGCCCAATATCTCGTAGTAGGCGGCCTCGGCGAGCCCCTCCGGAGTGGAGGTGTCGACGTACTCGATGTCCAGCCCCGCGGGCATACGTTCCTTCACGTACTCGCACTTCTGACAATCCGGTTTGGTGAAAAGCAATATCTCTGGCAATGGAATCTGCTCGACATGAGGGGACTTGTTTTTATAAGTTTTCAGGCCTCCCTCGATAAAGACGTGATGCCATTGGCATCCCTCGCATAGTCTGGTCGTGAGGGTTTTATGGGACCATCCCCATACCCGAAGGGAATGGGAGAACTGCTCAGGGCGATCTGTTCAGAATGCGATTTCGTCTCCGAGGACCTCTATACGGGGTTCGGGTTCAAGGGCGCGGGGGACCACTCCATGGAGCCTTCCATCTGTCCGAAGTGCTTCTCCTTCAAGCTGAGGGACCGAAGGCATCCTCCCCAGAAGTGCTACAGATGCAAGACGGAGGTGGTGTTCTACGGCGACCGGCGCTTCTCGAGGCTGTTCTTCCCCGATCCGCTGCACGCCGAGACAGTGGCCGAGGATTCCACCGATCAGTTGACCAAGGGGCGGCACGTATGCCCGGAATGCCTTAAGGTGGCCCTGGTCTTCGAGCGCCTGGGCCATTGGGACTGAGCATCGCTGGCGGTTCGCACCTTTTTATAGCTTGCGTTGGCAAACGAACAAGCATGAACCACGTGCTGAGGGACGATGTCGTCCTCATCACCGGAGCCAGCATCGGCATCGGACGGGCGACCGCCCTGCGCTTCGCCCGGGAAGGAAGCAAGGTCATCATAACGTACAACAAGGACGAGGAGGCGGCGTGGGAGACCGCCGAGCAGTGCCAAGGCGAGGGGGCCCGCGGCTCGATGGTGCTGCACCTCGACGTCACGGACGATGTCAGCATCCGCAAGGCCGTCGCCGATACCGTGGGGGAGATGGGGCGCATCGACATCCTGGTCAACAACGCCGGGGTCATCGAGAGGAAGAGGGTGGAGGAGCAGTCCTTCGATGACATCGAGCGGCAGCTGCGTATCAACCTGGAGGGCGCCATCAAGACCACGCGCAGCTGTCTGCCGCACCTGCGCGACATGGTGATAAACGTCGCCAGCATCACCGCCCTCCGCGGATATCCCACGCTGGGGGTGTACGCGGCATCGAAAGGGGGCCTCATCGCGTTCACTCGGACCCTGGCCGAGGAGATCGACCCCCGCAAGGCGTACAACGTCTTCCCGCGGGCCACGGCCACTCGGATGACCAACTACCATGGCGACCCGCCCGAGCTGGTGGCCGACACCATCGTCAGCCTGGCACGGGGAGACTATCTGGTACCGAACGGAGGGGACGTCAGGGTAGGCGACCCTCCGGCCATGCGGGACCACCCCATGGCCGCCGTGGCGAGGTGACCTGTGGCGGCTCCCAAGCTCACCGGCCTCGCCCTCCTGTCCGCCGGAGCGTTGTCCATCATGTTCTCGGTCCTCAACGCCGCCCCCGGGCAGTCCCCGGAGGTGCCCGGGGAGGCCCTCCTCCACCTTGCCACGATCATAGGCCTGTCGCTGGCCGGAGCGGTGCTACTGTCCCTGGGCCTCGCCATCCTGCTGTCCACCGATGGATCGGGGGGCGGGAGCGGTCGCCGATAGCGGCCGAGGGCCCGCCGGGCGCGATGATGATGCCGCAGGACCCCCCGGGAGCACCGGTCCATGGGGCTGGAAAGGTCTGGCAACGAACGAAAAGGATTTAGATAAGAACGGTATATGGACAAAAGCCACAATGGCTCATGGTCTAGTGGCTATGACGTCTCCCTGACACGGAGGAGGTCGCCGGTTCGAATCCGGCTGAGCCCACCATCAATTCTATCCAAAATGTCATTAAAAACTGAACCGAATGTTCTTCGCGTCCCTCCCTCCGTCCAACGGTGGAGGAGTCATACCGTTTTTGACGAGGCCCGCGCCGCTGCTCCCGAGGCCACCGTGGACATCACTGCGTTGCCCCGGGCCCGGCCGGGGCCAGTCGGTCGATCAGCCTCGAGACCTCGTCGAGAGCTGTGGCCCCCTGAGAGGTCAGCGAGTACAGATGGCCCTTCTTATCATAATGAACGAGCGCCGCCTTCAGCAGGACCCTCAGATGGAACTGCAGATGTCCCTTCTGCAGTCCTGTCCTTTTGCTAAGGCCGGCCAGGCTGTCGCTCCCTTCCGACAGTCGCAGCAGCAGGTCGATCCTCCTGGCGTTGGCCAACGGGCCCAATGTACTCTCCACCAGCTCCGGCGAGAGGTTCCTATCGCGCCCCTTCAGGAGACTATTGTGCCGCGGCGGGACGTCGACCTGCCGGGAGAGGTGGTTCGAAGTGACGAAGTAGTCACGTATCTGCTCGAGCAGTTCGGAGACGAAGTTCCGATCTCCCGGTGCCATGGGGATTCGGCCGAGAGGTCCGCCCAGCTGGTCGAGAAGAAGCGATGCCGCCTCCGTTCCGTCCCGCTGGTAGGAATCAACGACCATGGCGATGGCATCGGCCAATCGACCCTTGAGCTCGCTCCCAGCATCGCTTCCATCGATGTCGGCCATATGCCTGTTCGAGAAGTGCCGCTCCAGCCTCTCCAACAGGATCGTTCTGATCTGTTCGCCGAACACCATGCGGTAATCATCATGCCTTAACCTTACGACCGAGCTGCTGAGCTGCCTAACCTCGCTCAGAAGGGACTCCAGCTGCTTGTTCAGGTCCTCGTTCGAGATGGCCTCACCGTAATAGAATGTTATTACATCGTAATACTTATTTATTCTCCACCCTCTTGTTAGCATGCTCTGAACCACACCGGTCATTAGGAGCGACCAGGCGATGGCATGAGGATAGGAATCATTGCATGCGAGACCTTCGAAAGAGGTCTCGAACAACTGATCAAGGATGATCGGGACATCGTTCACAAGGAGTACCTTGAGTTCGGTCTACACGAATACCCTGAGGAGCTGAAGAAGGCGGTCATCGAGAAGGTCAATGCACTGGAGGGAAAGGTCGATGCCGTCCTGCTGGGCTACGGCATATGCAATTCGCTCAGGGACGTCACCCACCAGATGAGGGTGCCCACCGTCCGCTTGGAAGCGGACGATTGCATCGGAGCCCTGATAACGCCCGCTGAGTACGAAAAGGAGCGGAAGAAGTGTGCCGGGACCATGTACCACACTCCTTACTTTGCGAGGATGAACCGGGACTGGTTCGAGAGGGAGATGAGGAAGAAGATGCCCAACTACGAGGAGGTGGGCATCGACATCGATTGGTACCTCAAGGTCATGTTCAACGGATACTCTCGGGTCCTGTTCATCGATGACCACCTGGGCAACGAGCAGGAATGCATGGACCTATCCAGGCAGTTCGCGGATGAGCTTGACCTCAGGTGGGAGTGCCGGGAAGGGACGTTGTCAATGCTGGAGAAGGGCATCGCAGAGGCCAAGGAGCTGGCGGAGAGCATGGGCAAGGGAACGGCCCATGCTAGGGCCTCGGCGCAGGAGGACCGCTGACAGCATCATCGATGTCCGCATCCGACGAGGAGGGCATATGCGATCGCCGAGCGACGTGACGCCCTTGCCCAAGCCTAAATAATCCTGCAGGCGCTCCGAACCCTCATGACCCTGGAGGAAGCGTTCGAGCGCCAGGCGACACTGGCCACCGAGCGTCTGGTGCTTCGCCCGTTCCGGGAGGAGGATGCCTCAGCGCTGTTCGCCATCCGTTCCGATCCGCTCGTGACCGAGCGGTATGGACAGGAGCCATACCGGTCGGTGGACGATTCCGCCAGATGGATACGGAACGTTCTGGAAGACTTCTCCAAGCGGGAGGCGATCGCCTGGGCGCTCACCCTTGAGAACGATGATGTAGCCATCGGCGAGTGTTGCCTGTGGAACTTCGGCCAGGGCCATCGGTGCGCCGAGATTGGCTATGAGCTGCATCCCGCCCATTGGCGCCAAGGGCTCATGGCCGAGGCGCTGTCGGCCGTCATCGATTACGGATTCGACGAGGTGGAGCTGCATCGGATCGAGGCCGCTCCGCTGGCGTCCAACACCGCATCCCAGGGCCTCCTGCGGAGATTGGGCTTCAGCCACGAGGGCACCCTGCGCCAGCGCATCCTCTTCCGAGGGAGGTTCGAGGACCAGCTGTACTACGGCATGCTGCGCGATGAGCGGGGGCATTCGGCCAACGGCCAGCGATGAGCCGCGGTCACACGTCCCTCCATCGCGCCTTCCTATACCCGACCCACAGGAAGACGGCGGTGAAGATGAGCAGCACCGCCCAATCGAACACGAACATCCCTGATGACACCTGGGTCAGCCCGGCCATGTGCTGGGCGAGCTGGGCCGCATAGGTGGTGGGCGACAGGTAGGCCAAGGGCTGGAGCGGCTCGGGTATCAGCGTCACCGGATAGTACACCGGGGCCAGGGACGTGAACAGTATGGTGATCAACCGGCTGAAGGAATAGCTCTGCACGATGTCGGTGGAGAGGGTGGACAGGGCGAAGCTCAACGCCACGGACGAGAGGAACACCATCAGCAGGATGATCACGATGCCCGCCACCTGGATGAACGGCACGTTGATCACCAGCGCGAACAGTATGGCCAGGATGATGATGGCCGGGGACGAGTATATGATCTCGGACAGCGCCATGCCGGCCACGTAGACGGCCGACGAGGTGGGCGAGCTCACCACGATCTCCTGGAGCTTGAAATCGTTCTTCAGGTGGGACAGGTCCGATTGCAGGGAGATCCCGCTCTGGAACATCGACATTATGAGCCCGCCCAGGATGGCCTCCCCCAGCAGCGCGCCGTCGCTGATCAGGAAGATGAGCACGAGGAACGACAGGGGCGACAGGACCGTGTTGAGAAGCACCACCGGATAGTTCTTCATCTCGTAGATGGCGTTGACCAGGATGGATGCCAGGACCTGGTTCCCTACGCGCTTCACTCTCCGCCTCCCTCGTCGCCTCCGACATCGTTGCGTATGTCCCTTCCGGCGATGTTGTAGAAGATATCGTCCAGGGTCACGGGGTTGACCGAGAACTGGATGTCCCGGCCGATGAACTGGTCGGAGAGGCGCATGGCCTCCTCCCTGGTGGTGAGCACCTGCACCCGGCCGTCGTGGCCCTTCAGCACCCGGCCGTCGACCTCCGGCAGATCGATGCCGCAGGACATCCGCACGCTGTACTGGTACCTCATGCTGGCCCTCAGCTCGTCCATGTTCCCCAGGGCCAGTAGGTTGCCCTCGTCGAAGATGCCTATGCGGTCGGCCACCGATTCGGCCTCCTCCAGGTAATGGGTGGTGAGGAACAGGAACCGATCCCGCCCCATCTCGGCGAGAAGGTCCCACACCACCTGCCGGGAGATGGGGTCGAGGCCGGTCGTCGGCTCGTCCAGGAAGATGATCTCGGCATCGGAGGCCATGACCATGGCCAGCAGCGTCTTGCGCTTCATGCCGCCCGATAGCTTGTGGTTGAGCCGGTCGGACACGTCCTGCAGCTCGACCGAGGCCAGGGCCTCCTCGGCCTTCCGGCGCGAGACACGATAGCTCTCGCCCCTCCACATGAGGTATGACGATATGGTCTGCAGGGGGGTCAGCCATGGCAGGGGCCTCCCCTCCTGGGGGACGACGGCCATCCTCTTCCTCAGCTCGCCGGCGTCCTTCATGATGTCGAGGCCGTCGATGGTGGCCGTTCCGCTGCTAGGCTCCAACAAGGTGGCGAGGATCCGGACCAGGGTGGTCTTCCCCGCGCCGTTGCGGCCGATGATGGAGAATATGCCCTTGGTGGGGACGCTGAAATCGACCGCCGACAGCGCCCTCTTCCTATTATCGTACACCTTCTCCAGGCCAATGCATCTGAGCTCTCCTACGCTCATTGACGCTCTCCCTCCCGGCCCGCTCCGGGGTCCGGGCTCGTGCTAATAGGCAACTTCTTCATTATATCGTAGTCCCAGACCACTCTGGACGATCGCGGCCGCCCTTGCGTGGCGGTCCGCCAAGGCTCCCGCGGACCCCCTATGGCAGCATCCATGGAGCATCGTGGCCGCCATGGGGGCCTGGAATCCCGCCCTATAGGTGCGCCGTAACATATTATAAGGTCTCCAAGGATTACCGCCGAGCGGTACGGGATCGGGCAGCGCCTGGGCCATCCGAGGCCCGGAGGATGCCGACCCGATATGGCCTCCGATGTGCCTTGGGAGGTCGAACACATCGCGACGTCCGAGGCCGATGCAATAGCCCCTTCCTAACTTCCTAATGAACAAACGTTAAAGAGTGAACCACATGGTCTCTCCCGAAATGGAAAGATTGAACTTGGAGCTGATATCCGAAGATGTCACGGTCCGCCGTTCCGCGCTCAAGAGGATGGACGAGCTCGCCAAGTCCAGGGATGTGGACGCCACGGCCCTCCCCAGCCTGATGATCCTGATGCGCTCGAACGACGTGGAGGACCGCCGGCAATCGTCTCGGATAGTGGCCAAGATGGCCCAGAACAAGGTGGAGGCGTTCTGGCCATTCGATCTGCTGAACGGACTGACCGAGGACAAGGACGCCGAGGTGAGGGAGAACGCGGCCTGGGCGCTGGGTGAGCTGGCCTCCATGAGGGTGGGCGTCCACTCCTCCGTCGACTTCCTGACCAAGCTGCTGTTGGACCGCGATTCCATGGTGCGGGGGACGGCCTCCTGGGCCCTGGGCCAGTTCATCGAGCATCTGCACATGAGCAATTCCCTGGCGGCCGAGCGCCTGGAGAAGCTGACCTACGATCGCAGCCCCTATGTCAGCAAGAGCGCCGCCGGCGCCTGAAGGCCATCAAGGGCTGACGCCCGGGCCGATTGGCCAGGCGCTCCGGGAAAGGCTCTAATAAGCAGAGCCGCTATGCCAAGGAAGCATTCACGGAGGGCATCATATGAACAACGAGGTTGTCCTGGGCCTAGTGCAGATGGGCATGGCGTCCGACCCGCGAACGAACCTGCGGAAGGCCGCCGCCATGGTGAGGGAGGCCGCGGAAGGCGGCGCCCAAGTGGTATGCCTTCCTGAGCTCTTCGCCACCCCGTACTTTCCACAGTATCAGCTCGAAAGCGCGTCGGACAGGGAGCGTGTCCCCCACGATGTCATTCCTGGCACCATCACCGATGCCCTCTCCGCCATGGCCAGGGACAACGGCGTGGTGCTGGTGGGAGGGTCCATCTACGAGAAGGCGGGGGAGCATTTCTTCAACACCGCCCTTGTCCACGGCAAGGACGGCTCCATGCTGGGCAAGTATCGCAAGACCCACATCCCGCACGACGAGAACTTCTACGAGCAGAACTACTTCGACAGGGGTGACACCGGCTTCCGGGTCATCGATACTCCCCATGGGAGGATATCCCCCCTCATCTGCTTCGACCAATGGTTCCCCGAGGCCGCCAGGGCCTGCGCCCTGGAGGGCGCCCAGATCCTGTTCTTTCCCACTGCCATAGGGCTGTCGGACAACATAGAGCAGTGGGAGGGCGACTGGCAGCAGGCCTGGGAGAACGTCATGAGGGGCCATGCCATAGCCAACAGCGTGGTGGTGGCCGCCACCAACCGGGTCGGACGCGAGGACAGCATGGAGTTCTGGGGAGGCAGCTTTGTGATAGATGCCTTCGGGAAGACCGTCGCCAGAGCGGGAAGGGGAGAGGAGATCGTCCTGGCCAAGATCGATCTGGAGCACGGCCGCCAGGTCCGGGAGGGGTGGGGGTTCTTCCGCAACCGACGCCCCGAATGCTACGGCCGCTTGACCGAGAGGAGATGATATGATGGAACAGACCCCGCGCGCCGCCGGCTACCACATGCCGGCCGAATGGGCCAAGCACGATGCCACCTGGTTGTCCTGGCCCAAGAACCCTTTGACCTTCCCGGGAGATGTGCTCACCGGGGTGGAGCAGACCTACTGCTCCATGATCGAGGCGCTCAGCCACGTGGAGAAGGTGAAGGTCCTTGTCGACGACGAGGAGACCGAGGAGCGCGCCAGGCAGATGCTGGAAAGGACGGAGGCGGACATGCACAACGTGCTGTTCCCCCGCATCAAGTCCTCGGACGTATGGATACGCGATTACGGGCCGACCTTCCTGCTGCACCGCGAGACGGGGAAGAAGGCCGCGGTGAAGTGGAAGTTCAACGCCTGGGGCGCCAAGTACGACGACCTGCTGTACGACGATGTGGCCGGCGAGGACGTGGTCCGCTCCACCGGCCTGCCCACGTTCCGCCCGGGCATCGTGATGGAGGGGGGCTCCATCGACGTCAATGGCGCCGGCATAGTGCTGACGACCGAGCAGTGCCTGCTGAACGAGAACCGCAACCCCCATCTCGACCGACAGGGCATCGAGGAGTACCTTAGGGAATACCTGGGCGTGGACGACGTGGTCTGGCTGAAGTCCGGCATCGAGGGGGACGACACTGACGGCCATGTCGACGACTTCGCCCGCTTCATCTCGGAGGACACCGCGGTGTGCGCCTATTCCCCCCGCGGGGAGGGCACAACCCCAGGGTGCTGCAGACCAACCTCGACATCCTCAGGAGCTTCCGCGACCGCGAGGGGCGTCCGCTGAAGGTGCTCACGCTCCCCATGCCCACCCCCGTGCCGCTGCCCGAGGAGGACCGCATGCTGCCGGCCAGCTACGCCAACTTCTACATCGCCAACGGCGTGGTCCTGCTTCCCACCTTCAACGACATAAACGACGCCGTGGCCATCAGGATCCTGGAGAGGGCCATGCCCGACCACCGCATCGTGCCGATCTACGCACGCGACCTGGTGTACGGTTACGGCGGATTCCACTGCGTGACGCAGCAGGAGCCGGCGGAGAGGTGAGCACCGCGGCGGGCGCCTGGGAACGCCCCGGCACCGCTGCCCCTTAAGGCATCGGCCGCCGGGGAACGAAGCATCAGGACGTGGGCGGAGCGAAGGGGACGGCAGTGACGTTTATGGATGTCCATTCCGTTCCCGGAGGCGATGAGCGAGGAAAAGGAGAGATCGCCCATGCCTGGTGGCTTCACCCGCACGGAGTTCGAGAGCCTGCGGGAGGACCTGCAGGAGCTGCTCAGCGCCCATCCCGGGGCCCGATTCACCATCATCCTGACCGACGAGGAAGGGAAGGTGACGGACGATGTATCGAGAGCGAAACGCTATGGCCTGACGGTCCATGAGGGCGACGTTCTCTTGCACGAGGAGTTCGGCGATGTCGACTGGCCGTCGGATGGATAGGCCCCAGCAGCATTTTGCCGCAGAACATTTTCGGGGAACTGCTAACCTCTTCACCAAAGCTTATTAAACGGTCATCGATAATCGGCCAACCCACACCGGGGGTGCCTTCTTGTCTAGGGGCGGAAAAGCGCTGGATGCATTGTTCAATAACAGTTCCGAGCAGGCGAGATCACAGAATGCCTGCTTCGAGCGCAACCAATTATATCGGCTCCAGGTAGAGTGCACCAACGAATGTTCGGCCGATTGCGCGTACTGCTACGCGAAGGTGATGGACGCCGAGGAGCCCCTCACCACCCGGGAGCTCAAGAGCGTGATCCGCCAGGCCGCCAACCTGGGCGTGAAGCAGATCGACTGGATGGGCGGGGACCCGTTGGAAAGGCCGGACTGGATCGAGCTGATGCAGAGCGCCCGCTACGCGGGCATGACCAACAACCTGTGGACGTGCGGCCCCCTCCTCAACGACGTGGTCACGGCCAAGCGGGTCATCGAGCTCACCCAGGACGGCTTCGTCATGGTGCATCTGGATTCTCTTGACCCCAAGGTGCTGAGCTCTCTCCGCTACACCTATCATCCAAGGCAGGTGAGGGCCACCATCTCCGGGCTGGAGCTGCTGCTGGAGGCGGGCAAGCCGCCCTGCGACGTGGCCAACATGGTCATGCTCACCGCTCATCACACGCCGGAGGACGTCAAGAAGACGATGGACTTCATGTACCGCCGCTACCGCATCAGCACCTGCCTGATGTCCCTCAAGCCGGTGGACGAGCGCGGCTCCATCTATGCCTACCTCCCCCGCGCGGAGGACGTGAGCACGGCCTATCGCTACCGGGACGACAAGTTCCTGGGCGGGCGCGGGATGGGATGCCAGGACTTCCCCAAGCAGTACTGCGGCACCTGCGCCTTCTTGTCCCTGGACGGAAGGTTGTCGTCCTGCTACTCCCTGAGGCGCTCCCTGGGGAACATCAGGGAGCATAGCCTGGAGGAGATCATCCGCTCGAACGCCTCATCCCTGTTCTTCACCCCGTACCGCGAGAGCGGCCGGACCGCCTGCACCGCCTGCGACAGCGACCTGTGCTGGGGCTGCCGCGCCAACGCTTTCTACTTCGCTGGCAGCGCCTACACCGAGGACCCCCTGTGCTCCCACAGCCACCTGGACAGCAAGTGCTGCCCCTATTAAGGGCCGCTCAGTCGTACAACGTCGGTTCGAACACGAACTTGCAGAAATTGTACTTGGTGCCGAAGCACTCGGTCTGGGTGACACCGAGCGGCACGCCGGTCTTGGAATCGAAGATGGACTCCAGTATGCCTTCGTTAAGGGTGCACAGCGTCCTGCCGACGTCGGGTATGTCGGAGCAGTCGTAGTCGTCCTTGATGATCAGGGTGAGAGGCACCAGGGAATAGACGTTGAGCTCCCCCAGCTCATGGCGGGCGTAGAACTCCTTCACCTCTTCCAGCAGCGGCTTGATCTCGGTGGACCGCATGTGCTTGGCCAGCTGGGCGCCGATCTGCCGTCCGACGTCCTTGAGCACGGGGTCCATGTTCAGGCCGATGGCCTCCACGCCGAGGATCAGGGCGCGCAGCTCCCCCTTGAGGAACGATGCGGGGCTGCCGATGCTCTTGTCGATGATGCTGCCCACTGCCTTGGTGAGGTCCTCCCTTGGGACGACCGAGGAGCCGACCGGCTTGGAGACCAGGTAGAATATCTTGCGGCGGTTGTCCGAGGGGTCGTCCCGGGAGGCGACGAGACCCTCCTTGACCATCTTGTCCAGATGGACGGACAGGGTGGACTGGGCCTTTCCGGTCAGCTGGGCGATCTCAGACAGGCTGAGGTCGCGGCGCTGCAGCTCGCTCAAGATCTTCTGCCTCACAGGGTTGGAGATCTGCTTGAGGCCTGAGCTGGTGGAGTAGACATCGAGAGCCGTACCCTTCTTCATGACACCAGACCGCTAAATGCTCTGAGATTATTTCTACTTACCCGCGTAAAACGAACGTTCGTTTTACTACGGCAGCACCAATATTTTCTACATCCCCGGGGAATGACATGCTGGTCATAGCATGCGTGTACTTACTGGCAAGAGCAGCAGGGAGATCAGGGCAGTATGGTTCGAAGGCGGCAAGGTCCGCATGATAGATCAGCGCCTCCTCCCCCAGAGGTTCAGGGTCATAGATCTGGGCGACCACCTGCAGGTGGCCGAGTGCATCAGGAACATGACGGTGCGGGGCGCGCCCTCCATCGGGGCGGCGGCCGCCTACGGCATGGCCCTTGCCGCCGTCAACGATGAGGACCTGGGGAAAGCGGCGGATACGCTCAGATCGACCCGCCCCACGGCGTACGATCTGTTCTACGCCATCGACCACATGCTACGCTCGCTGGAGCTGGGGGACGACCCGGTGGAGGCGGCGGACATGTACGCCGACCAGATCATCGAGCGGTGCCGCCTCATAGGGAAGTACGGCGCCGCCCTCATAGACGAGGAGGCGCGCATCATGACCCATTGCAACGCCGGAGCGCTGGCCACGGTGGACATAGGCACCGCGCTGGCCCCCATCCGCACGGCGTGGACCGAGGGGCGGCACATCTTCGTGTACGTGTCCGAGACCCGCCCCCGGCTGCAGGGCATGAAGCTCACCGCCTGGGAGCTGTACAACGAGGGCATCCCGCACGCCATCATCCCGGACGGGGCGTCGGCCCACTTCATGCGGGAAGGGGTGGACATCGTGATCGTCGGCGCCGACCGCATCACGGCCAACGGCGATTTCGCCAACAAGATAGGCACCTTGGACAAGGCCATCCTGGCCAACACCTTCGGCATACCGTTCTACGTCTGCGCCCCCCTCTCCACCTTCGACTTCTCCCTGACCTCGGGAGAGCAGATCGTGATCGAGGACCGGGCCGAGGAGGAGGTCACCATGATGGGGCGCACGCGATTGGCCCCCAAGGGGTCGGCGGCCCTCAACCCGTCCTTCGACATGACCCCGGCGAAGTACGTCACTGGCTTCATCACCGAGGCCGGAGTGCTGCTGCCGTCGGAGATCGAGAAGGTGCGCAAGTTCAGGCTGGAGGAGGCGGGGCTCCCGTGAACGAGGAAGACGGCAGGAGGCAGCTGGCCGCCACCGGCAGGCTGGTCTTCGAGCGCCGCCTCACGTTCGGCAGCGGAGGGAACATCAGCTGCCGGCTGGACGACCAGACCATGTTGATCACTCCCTCCGGCACGTGCAAGGGCCTGCTCGCCCCCGAGCAGATGATCCGCGTGGACATCGAGACCGGGGAACATGAAGGAGGGCGACCCTCCATGGAGACGCCCTTCCACTCCGGCATATACCGCGCTAGGCCCGAGGTGGGAGCGATCATCCATTGCCATCCCCTGTCATGCACCGCCCTGGCCGTGCTCGGCCGCCGGCTGAGGACGGCCCTGACCCCCGAGGGGCTGATGATGCTGGGCGACTTCGTTCCCATCGTCGCATATGGGACGCCGGGGTCGGAAGATCTGGCCGACAAGCTGGTGAATCAGCTGGGCGCCTCCAAGGCATGCCTCATGCAGAGCCATGGGGCCCTGGTGGTGGGCCGGGACCTGCAGGACGCGTTCAACCGCATGGAGACCATGGAGTACATGGCCTCCCTGCAGCTGACGGTCGAGAGGGCGGGCGACGTCGAGGACCTGCCCGAGCAGGAGGTCGAGCACATCCTCTCGATGACAAAGTAGAAGGCCATGAGACCATTGGGGTAGCTGAATGATACTGGTCACCAAGTGGTTCGGGGTCTTCCTCGTCGATCGAGAGAGGATCGTCAAGAAGGTGCTGTTCGAGAAGGACCCGGTGGCCATCGCCGCCAAGCTGGCCAAGGTCCAGAGAGGGGAACTGCTCCCCGAGGAGGAACAGCTGGCGGTGAAACGCATGAAGGTGGCCGAGCCCCGGCTGTCCAGCTTGGGCCGGCCCGAGTTCCTCGACTCGTCGTTCATCCTCGCCGAGGACTACGGCTACTCGCAGCAGCTGAGGCAGAAGGCCATGGTGGAGCTCGGGAAGATACGCACCCGCGAGCCCCTCCCGGCCGACCGCTTCATCCTGCAGGCCGTTCGGGGGATGGACGACCTCATCGAGATGATCAACCTGATGTCGGAGCGCCTCCATGAGTGGTACGGCCTTCACTTTCCGGAGCTGAACGACTACGCGCGCGAGGAGCGCTACGCCGAGCTGGTCGCCCAGAAAGGTCTTCGTGACGATGTGCTGGCCGCATTGGACCTGGAGCTGGAGTCGGTCGGCGCCGAGCTGGAAGAGAAGGATTTGGCGGTCGTCAGGTCGTACGCCGCCTCCCTGGTCTCGCTGTACGAGGAGAAGAAGCGTCTGGAGTCGTACATCGCCGGCAGGATGGAGGACGTGGCGCCCAACATATCGGCCATCGTCGGGCCTAGCCTGGGAGCTCGCTTGATCTCCCTGGCCGGAGGACTTCGCCGCCTGGCAGTCCTGCCGTCCGGGACCGTGCAGCTGCTGGGCGCCGAGAAGGCGCTGTTCGCCCACCTCCGGCAGGGAAAGAGGCCTCCCAAGCACGGCATCCTGTTCCAGCACCCCACCGTGCACCGCGCCCCGTACTGGCAGAGAGGTAACGTCGCCAGGGCGATGAGCGGCAAGCTGGTCATCGCGGCCCGGGTGGACCACTACGGAGGGGAGTTCATAGGGGACTCGCTGAACGAGGAGATCGCCCGGCGGGTGGAGGAGATCCAGAAGAAGTATCCCGAGCCGCCGCCGCGGAAACCACAGCGGCCCAGGGACGCGCGTCCGGCAGGCCGCCGGGACCGCCCCAAGGGCAAAAAAAGGGAAGGGGATAGGCAAGCCTATCCGTTGGTGGCGTACATCGTGGTGGTGTACGTAGCGGCCTTGTGGAAGGTCACCAGCAGGGGTGTGGTGGTATCGTATCCCGGAAAGACTGGGAAGCCTTCTTCGGGTCCGAAGGTCCCCTCAAGGGCGTTGCCTTTATCAATCATGGGAAGGGGCTCCCATGAATCGGTTCGTGTCTCCCAGTACATCACCGTGACATCGCTCTCAGAGATGCCTTCGGCCGAGACGGAGAATATCACCTTGACGTTGCTCAAGGTCTGGGTGGAGACCAGCCGTATGCCTATATCGTACTCGGTCCCCACGTATGCCCATGTACCCTCTTCGGGAAGGTTGGGGCGGTCTCCTCCGTACTTGCCGCCGGTATTGACAGCGACCTTGGAAAGGGTCACCTGCTCTTCCGATCCAGCCACATTCGTTTTATTACCAACGTGTTCGACACGATGATGGCTGCCACAACCATGGCAGAAATGGCCACCACCGCGATCAAACCTAGGAAGGGGTGCTTTTCCACCACTTCTTCATTTTGGGTTTCCTCCAGATTGCGGCCCTCACGGGCCTAGCAGGAACCATGCGTACTATGCCACCTTAAAAGTATTTATTTTTATGAATAATAAATTATGTCCGCGGTATATCGTAGTGATGAGGTCCTCGGTCGTTCGGCAACCACCGTATGGCCGAGCAGTAACATCGGTACGGGAGTTGATCGCAAGACGGCTACGCCGTTGACGCACGGGGTCGTAGGCCTCGATGCCACGAAGCAAAGTATATAATCCAGACGCCATTTTCTCCACTTGATAATTATGTGGACGCAGGCTGAGGTCAGGGAGCTCAAGGTTGGACGCTACATGCTAATCGACGAAGAGCCCTGTAAGATCCTATCCATCGACACATCCAAGCCCGGGAAGCACGGTGAGGCCAAGAGCCGCATCGATGCCGTGGGCCTATTCGACGGTAAGAAGAGAAGCGTCGTTCACCCCGTGAAGCACAAGATCCAGGTCCCCATGATCGACAAGAGGAAGGGGCAGATCCTGGCCGTCATGGGCGACGAGGCCGAGATAATGGACCTGGAGACTTTCGAGAACTTCACCTTGCCGGTCGACCCCGAGCTCAAGGACTCCCTGCAGGCGGGCGAGGAGGTCCTTTACATGGTGGCGATGGGCAAGCGGAAGATCACCAAGGTCTAAGGACAGTCCTTCCCCGGGCCCCGCCCGGCAACGCTCCCACCGGATGGCGGGAGCATCGCTTCATTTTTCCTTCGAGCGTTGTCGTCCGATGTGAAGAGAGAGCAAGGGGTTTATGGCTCCTCGAGAAGGCTCTCGAGCACCGCCTGGCAATCACTGGAGCGCTTCTTGGCCTCCACCTCGGTGCGGGCCTCGGTATAGATGCGGAACAGCGGCTCCGTTCCCGACGGCCGCACCAGCGTCCATCCGCCCTCGAACCAGATCTTGACGCCGTCAGTGGTGTCCACCCGCTCTCCGCAGTAGTGCTCCACCAGCCCGCTCAGGACGGCTTCCTTGCGATCGTCCGGGCAGACCATCTTGCGCTTGTCCTGGCAGTACTGCGGGATGCGGTCGACCAGTTCGGAGAGCGGTCCCTCGGTGGCGATGATCTCCAGCAGCTTGGCCACCGTCATGGCGCCGTCGCGGCAGTACTGGTGGCGCGGGAAAATCAGCCCGCCGTTCTCCTCTCCCCCGAAGACCGCCCCGGTCTCGATCATTTTCCTCGCGACCACTGGCGCGCCCACGCGGGTGTACACGACCTCTCCGCCTGCTCGCTTGACCGCATCCTCCACGGCCATGGACGAGGATACCGGCGTCACCACGATGCCGCCGTTGTTCTCGCGGACCATGTGCTCGGCGACGATCGCCAGCGAACGGTCGCCGTAGAGGTATCGGCCCTTGTCGTCGACGAAGATGGTGCGGTCGGCATCGCCGTCGTGCGCTATGCCCAGATCGGCCCCGGAGGCCTTCACCAGGGATATCAGGTCCTGCAGATGCGCCTCCACTGGCTCGCTGGGGTGCCCGGGGAAGGTCCCCTGGGGATTGGAGTTGAGCGTGACGGCCCTGACGTTCAGATCGTCCAGCAGCTGAGGGGCGGTGACCGAGCCGGCCCCATTGGCGCAGTCCAGCACGGCCTTGAGGCCGGCGCTGCGGATGGCTTCGGCATCCACGAGGGACATCACGTTCCGCAGGTAGGGATCGACCGCCCCGGTGGAGCGGCGCAGCGTGCCCACTCCCTTCCAGTCCCGCGAGAGAAAGCTCCTCTGGAAGTATATGGCCTCGATCTGCTCCTCCTTGTGGCGGGGCATCTCGGTCCCGTCGGCATCGACGCACTTTATGCCATTGAACTCCGGAGGATTGTGCGACGCCGTGATCATCACCCCGCCCGACAGGCCGTTGGTCTTGACGTAGAACTGCACCACCGGCGTCGGGACCATCCCGATGTCGATGACCTCGACACCGGCCGACATGAGGCCGCAGGACACCGCGCTCTTGATCATGTCGGCCGATGTCCGGGGATCGTTGCCGATGGCCACCCGGCCGCCCATGAAGGTGCCTATGGCCCTTCCCAGGTCCATGGCCAGCTGGACGTTCATGTCCACGTTCACGACGCCGCGCACACCGTTGGTCCCAAAGAGTCGCTGTACCATTCGATCTACCTGACCTTGCGGGAATCGGATATTATCAGTATGTAGATCATGTCGGCCACGTCCTTGCAGCTGTCGGCGGAGTTCTCGATGCCGTGCAGCATGTCCCGGAGCAGGAACACCGCCCGAGGGTCGGTGTCCGAGAACAGGATGGCCTTCTTGGTGGAGAAGTACAGGTCGTCTATGACATGCTCCTGCCTCTCGACCTCCCGGCTGCTCTGGGTGGCCTTCTCGTTGTTGACGCCCAGGTTCTCGATGCTGATCAGCAGCGCCTTGGCGGCCTTGGTGAGGGCGTTGGTCATCTCGGCGTAGCGGGACCACAGGTCGCACGGGACATGGACGTCGGCCTCCAGCAGCAGCTGCAGGTTGAGCGCCGACTCCTTGGCCCAGTCGGAGATGTAGTCGATGCGCCGGACCAGCCTCAGCAGGTCCTCGCGCTCCCGGCTGTCGAGGTCGCCCTTGGTGAGGTCAGCACTTATGGAGGCCTCCAACAGGTCAGCCTCGTCCTCGGCCATCAGAAGGCGCTTGATGGCATCCATCGCCTCTTCCTTGTCATCACCGCACAGCGCCGAGACCGCCTTGTTGAGCTCGGCGGTGGCGTCGCCCACCGCGATGGTGTGGCTTCGTATGCCCGTTCTGACCATCGACTCCCTTCTGACCCCGAACCATTCCAGTAACGACTTCCTCTCATTCAAGTTTAACAGCCTCCGCTATACCCCCGGGTGGCCTGGGGAAGACCAATGCCGACTGCTTGCTCCAACCCAGGTGGACATTGTCCCCGACGTTAAAATCCCTGCCTCTCGGAACGCGGACATCGAATCCCATGATGTCCTCGCTGTCGGCCTCCGCCGTGATCCTGATGTAAGTGCCCATGAACGAAATGGAGCGCACGATGGCCCTCAGCCCCTTTTCCTCGGCGTGGACCCTCTCCGGACGGACCGAGATCACCACCGCGTCCCCCGGCTCGAACCGGCTGGGCTGCGCCTCCACCTTCGAGCCGTCCCTGACCTCCACCACCGTGCGGTCGTCCTCGCTGGCCACCACCACGCCGTCCAGAAGGTTGGTCTCTCCGATGAAGTTGGCGGTGAACAGCTCCTTCGGCGCACGGTACATCATCTCCGGGGTGTTGGTCTCGACGATGCGCCCGCTGCGCATGAGGACGATGCGGTCGGACACCGTCATCGCCTCCTCCTGGTCATGGGTGACGTGAAGCACGGTGAGTCCCAGATCCTTCGTGATGCGCCTCAGCTCGTACCTGAGGTCCATCCTCACCCTGGCATCCAGGGCCGACAGCGGCTCATCCAGGAGCAGGAGGCGGGCCCCCGACGCCAAGGCCCGGGCCAGCGCCACCTTCTGCTGCTCTCCCCCCGACAGCGCGGAAGGGAACATCCTCATGCGATCGAGCAGGTTGACCAGCTCCAGGTAGCGCTTGGGGACCGCCTGCCGCTCCTCGTCGCTCACGTCCTTCACCACTGGACCATAGGAGACGTTCTCCAGCACGTTGAGGTGAGGGAACAGCGCGATGTTCTGGAACACGTACCCTATGTCTCTCTCCTCGATGGGGATGCCCTTCATGTCGCGGCCGCCTATCAGCACCTGGCCCTCGCTGGGCTCGAGGATGCCGGCGATCATGCGTATCAACGTGGTCTTCCCGCAGCCGGACGGCCCCAGGATGGTGACGTACTCGCCGTCCTCGATCCTCAGGTCTATGCCGGACGATGCGACCACCTTGCCGAAACGCTTGCTCACCCCCCTCAGCTCCACCAATGGCATCTAGTCCACCTTAAGCTCGTTCTCCAGGCCGCCTTCCGGATAGGGGAAGACCTTGGCCTTATTCCTGTTCCAGCCGATGCCGACCTCGTCGCCCACCTTGTACCGGCCCTGGTAGCTCATGGGGATCTTGGACGAGAAGCGCCCCACGCCCTCGATCTGCACGTCGACGTGGACCACCCGCCCTTCGAACAGCATCCTCTCGATCCGGCCGTGGAGGGGCGCCACCTCTCGCTTGAGGATGTGCGTATGGCCGACCTTCACGGCCAGCACCGCCTTTTGCCCCACCGGCACATCGGTGGGGCGGGCCTTCACCCTCCGGCCGAACTGGTCCTCGACCATCGATCCGTTCGGATCGGAGCACGCCACCGTTCCGATGAAGAAGTTGGACTGGCCGACGAAGTTCGCCACGAAGGGCGAGACGGGCTCGTTGAACACCTCCTCGGGCGTTCCCACCTGCACGATCCTTCCGGCCCGCACGATGGCGATGCGGTCGGCCATCACCAGGGCCTCGTCCTGATCGTGGGTGACGTGCACCACCGTCAGCCCGAGGGTCTGGGCCAGGGACTTGAGCTCCCGGCGCAGGTCGATGCGCAGCCGGGCGTCCAGCGCCCTTAACGGTTCGTCCAGCAGGAGCACGTCCGGACTAGTGGCAATGGCCCGGGCCAACGCGCACCGCTGCTGCATCCCTCCCGACAGCTCGCGGGGATAGGAATCGGCCCTGCTGGTCAGGCGGACCAGGTCCAGCAGCGAGACCAGCATCTGCTCCTTGTCCTGGTCGGAGACCTTTCGGATGTCGGGCCCGAACAGCACGTTGTCGGCCACCGTCATGGTGGGGAACAGCGAATAGGTCTGCGACAGCAGGACGGCGTTCCTCTTCTCCGGCTCCAGCGAGGTGACGTCCCTGTCGTCGAAGAGGACGGTGCCCTCATCGGGAACGGTGAGCCCGGCCATCACCCTCAGGGCGGTGGTCTTGCCAGCGCCGGTGGGCCCCAGGAGGCACAGGTACTCGTGGTCGTTCACCGTCAGCTCGAGGCCGTCGGCCGCCGTGACGTCAGAGAACCTTTTCACTATCCCGCGTAGCGTCACCGAGGGCGTCAGACCACCTCCTCGCGGGTGAATCGGCGCAGCAGCAGCATGAACACGTACGAGATGATGATGAGTATGATGCAGGCCATGGCCGCCAGGTAGTAGGACTGTTCGTTCACCAGGTCCACTATGTACACCGGCGCGGTGTTGGCGTTGGCCACCACCGCCAGCGTGGCCCCGGTCTCCCCCAGGCTCCTGGTGAAGGCCATGATGGCCCCGGCCAGGATGGACCCCTTGATCATGGGGAACAGGACCCGGCGGAAGCTCTGCAGCGGCCTGGCGCCCAGGGTGCGGGCCGTCTCCTCGAAGGCGGGATCGACGCCCTCCACCGCTCCGACCACGTTCCGGACCACCAGGGGGTATGTGAAGGCGATATGGGCCAGTATGATGAGCAGGATGGGGGCCGAGGCGTTGGGGTCTATGTTGCTCCAGAACAGGCCCAGGGAGAAGCCCAGCGCGGCCGTGGGAACGATCAGGGGGACGTTCACCAGGACGTCAAGCATCTGCGACAGCCTTCCCGAGCGGTTCTTGGCGATGTACAGCGCCAGGGGGATGCCGGTGACGAGGTCGATAAGGGTCACCGCCGAAGCCACCACGAACGATATCACCAGGGCGTCCACGAAGGGCCCCCAGTCCGCCTGCGCCGGGGAGCCGGTCAGAACGTATGTGAAGATGAAGAATGACGGAACGAGAACGATGAGGAGGAGGAACAGCACGGCCGAGGAGTCCTTGAGCTTGGGGAACAGCCCCCTGCTCAGCAACTTCTCGGGAGTGGGCCATACCTTGCGCATCGGCAGCCGCACCTTAATGATGACCAGCTTGAGCAACAGCAGCAGCACCAGTGCCAGTATGATGAGCAGGATGCTGACGAAGGAGAGGGCGGGGACCAGGGAGGGATCGGTCACCGATGCGTCCTTCCAGAGGCCGATGAGCGTCGGACCGGTCTGGAAGTCCCCCTCCACCATCCGGCGCCCGTACAGGGTGGCCAGGGCTATGATGGTGCCGCCCGTCTCGCTCAGGGAGCGGGCGAAGCACAGGATGGCGCCCGTCACCAGCCCCGCGCGGAACAGCGGCAGGGTGATGGTGCGGACGGGCGGTGAGGCGGCTGGCTCCCAGCGTCCTACCGGCCGTCTCGTACGTCTCGTCGATGCCGCCTAGGATGGCCGTCAGCGACCTTACCATGTAAGGGTACGAGAACACCACGTGCAGCAGGATGATCAGCACCATGGGCGAGGAGACCACGGCCAGGGAGAACGGCGGGGGGTTGGGCGTGGCGGCCCAGAAGATGGCTGCCGAGAAGCCCAGCGCGGCCGTGGGAACGGCCAGCGGCATGTCGATGAGGGTGTCGAGGAACTGCTTCCCCTTGAAATCCTTCCTGGCCAGCATCCAGGCCAGAGGCAGTCCCGCCACGAAGTCGATCACGGTGACGAGGGCGGCGATCTCGAAGGACACCACCACCGCGCTGAAGATGAGGTCCATGGTGGCCGGGTCGTTGAGGACATAGTTCTGTATGTCCGACCAGTCCGTGACCGCATAGGTCAGAATGAATACGGTGGGAAGGATGATGAAGAACAGGAAGAAGGCTATGTTGAACGCAGTCCAACCTTTCCTGAAGCCCTTTCCGGATACGAACTCAAGGAGACCGTCGCTCGAACCCATATAGACCAGTCAGGCCCGTAAAGGGGATTCCCTTAATAAATTAACCCGGGTCGGGGCCTATGCCAGAATGGTGTCCGACACCACCGCTCCATCCTCCACCACCGCCCCCGGGCCGATCATGCTGCCAGAGATCGTGGCCTCCCGGCCGATGACCGCGCCGGCCATCACCAGGCTATCCGATATGACGGCCCCGCGCCGGACCTCGGCCCCTCTCTCCAGGCAGACGTTGGGGCCGATGGTGCTCGGCTCCACGTGCGTGGCCTCGATCAGGTTGTTCCCCACGACGTGCACGCCGGCCACCCGGCGCACCGGGCATGCCACCCTGCCCCCGCTGGCCTCCAGCAGTAGACGCTGGGCGCGCAGGAAGCTCTCCCGGGTGCCCGCGTCCACCCAGTATCCCTTGAAGGCGTGACCGTAAAGGCCGCGGTGCAGGACATGGGGGAAGACCTCCCGCTCCAGGGAGACCACCCCCTCGGGGATGTGGTCCAGCAGCTCCGGCTCGAATATGTACGCGCCGGCGTTGATGTTGTTGGACGCCTGCTCGCCGGGAGCCGGCTTCTCCTGGAACGTCGTTATCCTCCCCGAACCGTCCGAGGCGACCACCCCGAACGCCGATGGGTCGTCCACCTCCCACAGCGCCATGGTCCCGATGCCGCGGCGCTTCCTGTGGGCCTCGAGCATCGCCTTGAGGTCCAGGGAGCATATCACGTCGCCGTTGAACGCGAAGAAGGTGTCGTCCAGCCAGCGGGATACGTTCTTGACCGCGCCCCCGGTGCCCAGCGGCTCGTCCTCGTTGACCAGGATGATCTCCCGTCCCACGTCGTTCTCCCGGAAGTACCTCTCCAGGTAGTCCTTCATGTAGGAGACGGCCAGGATGACCGTGTCCACCTCCTCGGGCAGAGGGTCGATGATGTGGCGGACCATGGGTCGTCCTGCCAGGGGGACGACCGGCTTGGGCATGGAGAAGGTCAATGGGCGAAGGCGGGTGCCCAGTCCACCTGCCAGGATGAGCGCCTTCATGCGTTCACGGCGCCATCAGAGGGGCGAGATGCTGACCACGTTGTTGCCGCGCAGCACCACGGTGCCCAGGCGGCGGGTCTGCTCGGAGGTGCGCTCCTCGGTGTCCTCCAGGACCATGTTCATGTAGTCGTCGTAGCCGGCCAGCTTTCCTTCCAGCACGCGGCTGTCCTTAAGAAGAAGCGAGATCCGGTGATCGAGGGACTTTTCGAGCAGGGCGAGTGGCAGGACCATAAATAATCACTAGCGAAGGGATTGTGGCGTTCCAATTTAAACCTTTGCGAGCCAACGGCGAGCACTGGCCGTTACCCGGAGGCCATCGCAGGGATGTTCGCGAGGGGTTAGCGGCAGCGAGCGCCGTCCTCGGGTCCGATGGGACCGGGGCCGACCGGATGGCCACATCCGACCGATCGGGATCGGAAGCACGCCGGCCAAGGCAACCAAAACCTCGTTCGGTCCAGATGGGCGCACGGTCGTTGAAGGGACGAGCATGGGCGGCCGTGGACGTCCTTCAGCCCTTGGCCCTCTCTTCCATCCACTTCTTGACCGCCGTCCGGCTGGTCCCCTCGATGCCGAAGTATTCCGAGAAGCGCTTGGTGGTGGTCAGCTCCAGCGTCTGGCCCTTCCTCCGGGCGTGGACCAGCCCCAGCTGGCTCAGCGTCCTGACGTCCTCGTACACGCGGGAGCCCAGCGACCGGTTCAGGTCGCTCTGCAGCACCGGTTGATGGTAAGCGATCCAGGCCGCCGTCCTCAGGACCTCGTCGGGGACCTCCTTGGGGGCGAACTGCCGACCGAACGGCCGGTACTCCTCGCGGAGGATCAGGGAGTATCCGGCCCCCGTCCTGGCCACCTCCACGCTGGAGCCCATCTCATCGTACTGGGCGGCGAGCTTCTTGAGCGCCCGGCGCACGGTGCCCCCGTCCAGCTGGGTCTGCAGCTCGATCTCCGAGACCTTGACCGGTTTGGAGGCCGAGAACAGCACCGCCTCGACGATCCTGGTCGCGTCGACGTTCACTTCACATCACCGCTTCGCGGTCCCTGGCGGTCGGCACCGGGGCAGGGGCCACGTCCTCGATGGTGCCGATGTCCCAGTCCATCTTGACCTCCAGCGATATCGGTCCGAACGGAAGGTCGTCCTGCCACACCGATATCTTCCCGCTGCGGGCCAGGAACAGGAGCGAGGTAAACACCATCACCAGGTCCTCCCTGCCGCCGTACCAGATGTCCTCCAGCCGGACGGCCCGGGGCCGCACCGCAGGATGCGCTGCCACACCTCCTCCACGTCCCGTTCCATGTCATCGTTGTGGGCCTTGGTGTCGAACTTGTCCATCTTGGCGCGGTTGGCCGCCCTCGCCCTTTCCCGGCGCTCGTTCATCTCCTGTTCGCGGCGGGCGTCCTCGAAGGCGTCCAGCAGCTCCACCAGCGTCACCGGGCGGAAGCCTTTGTGGCGGACCACCTCGTCCAGGTCCACCTCCTCGGGCATGCACAGCCGGACCCGGGGCTCCTCGTCGATGACGTCGAAGAAGTCGGGGTCCCAGCATTCCTGCTCCAGTTCCTTCCGCTCGGAGCGCTGCAGCACCCCCTCGCTCTGCATGCGCAGGATGGACCAGGCCATCAGCATGAGGCGGCCGGCGATGACGAAGTTGACCTCCTCCTCCCTCACCTTCTCGGCATAGAGGCGGGCGAACTTCATGAGGTCGATGTCCCAGGGGTCGAGATCGTTGCTCAGCACCAGTTCGAAGACCGTCTCCAGGGAGCGGTCCAGAGGGTCCTTGGGGGCGAGGGTCGCGTTGCCCTCCTCCAGCACCGACAAGTAGTGGTCGATCTTGACCGCCTGGTCGTCCTCGTCGATCATGGCCTTGTGGAACATCAGGTGCTCCAGCACCTTCTCCGCCCCTGCGCATCCCATCATTGAATCCCTTCCTCCATCTGCTCGTCCGGTATACTGAGCTCTTCCTGAACGTCCTTGATGTCCGATATGTTCGGACGGATGATGACGTGGCTGATGCCCCCGTCCTGCTTGGTGACCCCGATGATGTGGTCGGCCTTGGTCAGCGTGATCTTGCGGAGGGATATCTGCACGAACTGGGCGGTCTTGGAGGACTTCTGCACCCTCCTGGCCACCATGTCGGCGTTGATCCCGTCCAGGAACATGTCCACCTCGTCCAGGAGGTAGAACGGCGACGGCTGGTACTCCTGCAGGGCGAAGATGAAGGCCAGGGCGGCCAGGGACTTCTCCCCTCCGCTGAGCGCCTCCAGCCTCAGGGCCTTGCCCTGACGAGGCCTGGCCTTCATGATGAGGCCACCCTCGAACGGCTGCTCCGGGTTCTCCAGCACCAGTTCCGCCTCTCCCCCCTGCGACAGCTCGGCGTAGGCGCGGCGGAAGTTCTCGTTGACCGCCTCGTAGACCTGGAACAGGGACACCTTCTTCTTCGCGTCGAGGTCGGCCTCCAGCCGCAGGAGGTCGCCCCGCTGGGCCTCCAGGCGCTTGGTCTCCGCCTCCAGGTCGGCATGGCGCCTGGCCTTCTCCTCGTAGTCCTCGACCGCCCGGAGGTTGACCGCCCCCATGCTCTCGATGGCGCCTTCCAGCTGCCGGATGGTGTCCCTCAGCGTGTCGAAGGACGGCACCGGCGGCGTCACCTCGACGCCGTACTGGTTCAGCTCCTCGGTGAGCTCGCGGACCTTGTCGTGGCACTGCCCGATGCGGGTGCGCAGCCCCACGATGATGTCGGTCGTGGTCTCCACCTTGTTCTGCAGGCGGTCACGCTCGCCCTCCAGCTCGGTCTTCTCGCGGAACAGGGCCTCCTTCCTCTCGCGCAGCTGGTTGATCTCGGAGCCCATCGATGCCTCGATGCGGCGCAGGGCGGCCAGCTCGGTCTTGGCCTTGGCGCCCTCCTCGGCGACCGTGCGGGACTCGAGGCGAAGGCGCTTCGCCCTCTCGGCCAGCTGGGCCTCCTCCGACTCCAGGGAGGCCATCCTCTCGATTCCCATCTGCAGCCTGGCGTCCAGCGTCTGCACCGTGGTCCGCAGCTCGGCGGCCGCGCCGGTCAGCGAGACGACGTCGGACTGCAGCTGCTTCAGGCGCTGGGACAGTTCGGCCGGGGCGAGCTGTTCCAGCCTGGCCCGGTCGGCGTCCCTCCTGGCGAGCAGCGCGTCCAGCTCCTTCTTTCCTCGAACGAGCGCCGCCTCGATGTCCGCCACCGACCTCATGGCGGCCTGCAGCTCGTCGGCCTTGGAGGCGCGCTCCCCGCGGGCCTTGTCGAGCTTGCCGCGCAGCTCCTGCCTCCTGGACTCCAGGGCCTTGAGCGTCACGCCCGACGCGCTGCCCGCGCCCGACAGTTCGCGAATGCGCTCATGCAGGGCCGCCATCTCCCTTCTCAGGACCCCCCAGCTCGGCGTCCAGCCGCTCGGCGGCCAGGACGGCCTGGTTCAGCTTCGCGGCGATCTCCTCCAGCTTGCCCTTGGACGCGGCCCCGAACTTGGGGCCCGAGGTGTCGGCCTTCCCGCCCACCATGGCCCCCGAGGCCTCCAGCAGCTCGCCTCCCATGGTGACCAGCCGGATGCCGCCCATCAGCCGGCGCGCCTGATCGAGGGTGTCGACCACCACGGTGTCGCCGAACACGTACCAGAACGCCGCCCGGTACCTCTCGTCGAAGCGGACCAGGTCGATGGCGAAGCCCGCCGCCTCCTTGGCCGCCAGGATGGCCTTTCCTCGAGGACGGCCGTCCAACATCTTGTTGAGCGGCAGGAAGGTCGCCCGTCCCAGGCCGTTCCTCTTCAGGTACTGGATGCACTCGGCGGCCACGCCGTCATCGTCCACCACGATGGCCTGCATCCGGCCCCCGGCGGCGATGTTCATGGCCGTGGCGTACTTCTCGTCGACCTCGGCCAGCTCGGCGATGGTGCCGTGGATGCCGCGGATGGTCATGGAGTCGCGGGCCTCCAGTATGCCCCGGACGGCGCGGTTGTAGCCCCTTGCGATGTCGCCGGCGGCCTCCTCCTCCGCCTTGAGGCGCGAATGCTCGCGCCCCAGCGAGCGGATGGCCTGTTCCAGCTCATCGGCCTCCCGGGACATCCGGGCCTCCGCGCTCTTCTTCTGGAGGTAGCTCTCCTGCAGCTCCTTGAGCTCCTTGGCGGAGCCCCGGTCGGAGTCCTTGAGCTCCTTGATCTGGCCCTCGGCGTCCAGCACCTCGACCTCCAGGCTCTCCAGGCTGCGGTCGAGATCGGCCAGCTCCTCGGTCAGACGGTCCCGGCGACCCTCCAGGCGCTCCTTCTCCATGCGCAGGCGGTTCAGCTCTTCCTCCTTCTGGCGCACATCGCGGTCCCGGGCGGCCAGCTCCTTCTCCAGGGCGGCCAGCTCCTCGTCGCAGTCGCTCAGCTGGGCCTGGATGGCCGCCAGCTCCTGGTTGGCCGACCCCAGCTGCCCGTCCACCTCCTTCAGGCGGTCGGACGCCCCTTTCCTCTCCTGGGCGATCGCTTCGGCCGAGCGCAGCAGCTCCTCGCGCTCGGCCCTCTTGTTGGCGACCCCATCCTCGGCCTCCTGGGCCGACTGCAGGGCCTGGGCGGCGCGGTCCTCCGCCTTGGCCACCTTGATCCGCAGGTCGTCGATCCTCTCCCGCAGCTCCTGGAACTCCTTTCCCCCCTTGTCCCGCAGCTCCCTCTCGGTCTCGATCATGCGGGCATCGAGGCCCCTGATGCGGTCGGCGATCTCCAGCCGCCGGTCCTTGAGCTGTTGGATGGTGCGCTCATAGTTCTCGATCTGGCCCTGCAGGGCCACCGCCTCGGCCTCGGAGCTCTCCCTCCGCCGATAGGCCATCTGCGCCCTGGAGAGCGTCAGGCGCTCCTTCATGCGGAGATAGGTGAGGGCCGCCTCCTTCTCCTGCTCCAGCTGGCCCAGTTGCCTCTCCAGCTCGGTCAGGATGATCGAGATGCGTTCGATGTTGGCGTCGGCCTCGTCACGCTCGGCGCGGGCCTTGACGATCTCCTCGTCGAACTTGGAGATCCCTGAGATGTCGTCGAAGATGCGGCGCCTCTCCAGGTTCGACATGGTGGTGATCCTGGTGATGTCCCCCTGCTGCACGAAGTTGTAGCCGTCCGCGCTGATGCGGGCGTTGCTGAGCAGCATGTCGAACTCCCCCAGTGACGAGCGCTTGTCGTTCACGTAGAAGGTCGACGTGTAGCCCTCGCGGTCCTGGGACAACTTTATCAGGCGGGTCAGGCGGACCAGGTCCTCGTCGATGGGCATCATGCGGTCCCGGTTGTCGAACACCAGGGAGACCTTGCAGTAGTTGGCCGGCGAGCGGTCCTTGCCGCCGTTGAATATGAGGTCGGAGAGCTTCCCGGCGCGTATGGCCCTGGAGCTCTTGGGCCCCAGAACGAAAAGTATGGCGTCGGAGATGTTCGACTTTCCCGAACCGTTGGGACCGGTCACCGCGGTGTAGCCTTCCAGCAGGGGCACCGTCAGCTTCTTCCCGAACGATTTGAAGTTCTCCAGCTCGATCTGCCTGAGATACATCTTGCCTCCGAACGCGGAGGAGACGAAAATGGGCATCAGCCACGCTATGCCCTTAGTCGCATCCCATCGTAACGGTCCGACGCGTGTCGGACAAGAGAATGGAATGCCAAGTGGCCTATATAATAATTATTACACGCGCGCGATTCAACAATATTGACCAGCGGTCCCTGGCGAACGATATCGGAAGGTGGACGAGGACGCCACCGTGCCGACCCTTGGGCAATGTTCCGCAAGGATGGCGGAAAAGGGTTAAGTGCCATCGATGGCGAACGTGCCCTTCATGTCGTCCATGACGTTCAATGCCATGGGCCCTGAGGGGGCCGGCAAGGTGTCGGCCATCATCCCCACCTGGAACTCCGGGGCCAGGTTGGAGAGGTCACTGGAGGGGATCGAGAGGAACCTGAGGCCGAGCCGCATCATCGTGGTGGACCGGGAATCGGAGGACGCCACGGTGGACATCGCGCGGCGGCACGGCGCCATCGTGCTGACCGATACCCGCTCCCTCGGCTCGGCCCGCATGAAGGGCATCGCGGAGTGCGACACGGAATGGGTGGCCTTCGTGGACGATGACATCTTCCTTCCGGAGGGGTTCGTCGAGGAGGTCATGGACAAGGCCGACTGGAGCGTGGGGGCGGTGCAGGGGGCGGTGCGGTCGGTGCACCAGCCCCATCGGGACCTGCTCACCGAGGAATACGAGAGCAGGTTCAGCGGCGGGGATACCTTCGACCTGAGGCCCGGCGACCGAGGACTGACGTCCGCCACCCTGGTAAGGCGCTCGCTCATCGAGGACATGGACCTGGCCAACATGGACACCTGGGAGGACTGGTTGATCACCCAGAGGGTGCTCGAATCCGGCTATCGCTGGATCGTGTCCCGCCCGTTCGTGGACCACTTCCATCCGCGCGAGGACCTGGCCCGCAAGGGCGGCTGGAACGCCGCCGGGATCCTCAACCTCGGTCGGACCGGGCGCATGCCGGTATCCAAGGCGCTGAGGTGGTATGTGGACACATTGTTGGAGACGCCGGGGAACGCCGTGCGGCTATCGGTGCGGTACAAGGACCCGAGGCACTTCCTCCACCAGATGCGGCTCATGGCGCACATCATGATGGCGCCGCGGCATCTGATCTCCTCGGTCCCGCGGCGGCCGGGGCCCGCGCTAGCGTGAGCGCAGCGCCTGGCGGTAGCCGTCCAGCAGGCGGCGCTTCATGTTGTCC